>DATKZC010000025.1:0-64960 GCA_035528175.1 Minisyncoccota bacterium | reverse complement strand
ATACCACTTATTCCACAATCGTCGGCTTGCCCACGGAAACAGAAGAGGAATTCAACAAAACCCTTGATTTGATGTCTTGGGTCCACCAAATACATCCCAGGGCCGGATTTACGCTTGGTGCATATTTGCCTTATCCTGGTTCATTGATGTATAAATTTGCCATAGAGCGCGGATTTAATTCGCCAACCAAGACAGAAGATTGGGGAAGTATTGATAGATTCAGAAAAGATTTTTCCTCTCCTTGGATTGATAGTAAGATGGTCTGGAAAATCAGAGAGTATTTTAAATTTTTTAGTTATAAAGTCGGACTTTTAAATAAATGGGTTGAGTATAGAATTAGGAATAAATTTTTCAAATTGGCATTTGACATACCGATTATCGAATATTTTGCCGGATTGGCAATCGAGGAAAAAGGATTGATCGGTAAACTTTTAAGAAAAATCCATACGCTTATCAAAAAATTCAAATAATATGAAACTTCTTATTATTTCAGGAGACAGAGCTTTGGCCCAGGGCAAGAAAGGACCGTTTTATTATATGCTGGAGGAATTTTCTCGTTATTGGGAAAGAATCGATATTATTTGCCCCCGCCTTCGCCAATGCTTCGGCGGGCAAGCAAAACCCTTTGTTCAAAAGTTTTTTAATAATGTATATGTACATAGTTCAAATTTGCCGAAAATCTTTCATCCTTGGTTTATTCTTAAAAAAGGGACGGAAATTTTTAAAGAACAGAAATTCGATTTTTTCACGACTCACAGCTACCCCCCGTTTTATAATGATATTGGTGGATGTTGGCTGCATAACAAAATAAAGAAGCCGTTTATTCTTGAAGTGCACCACATTACCGGCTATCCCAGGGCCGGGAATACTAAAGAGCGCTTTTACAGATTTTTAAATAAAATATTCATCAGATACAGCGCCAAAAAAGCAGCAATAGTGAGAGTCGTAAATCAGAAGCAGACGCCGGGGTTTTTAAAAAGATACGGAGTTGACAGCAAGAAAATCATTTATGCGCCATCGGCTTATATTGATTTGGAGACATTTTCCTTTTTAGACTTAGAAAAGAAATACGATTTGGTCTTCGCCGGGCGCCTGGCTAAAAATAAGGGCATTAATCTGCTGTTGGAGGCGATTAATGTATTAAAAGGCGGCAATTTTGAATTAAAAACGATAATTATCGGTGAAGGATCGCAAAAAGATAAAATCCAAAAATATATCAAAAAGCATAATCTTGGTGGAAATATAGAGTTTTCCGGATGGCTTCAAACCGCAGGCGATGTGGCAAGGATTTATAACCAGTCCAAGATTATGGTTATGCCGTCATTTAATGAAGGCGGACCGAGAGTGACATTGGAGGCAATGGCCTGCAAAACGGCAGTAATAACCAGTAAGGTTGGAATTATGCTGGATATAATCCGTGATCCTTCAATTGATTCGGAACAAGCCAATGGCGTGTTTATGGATTGGAATGCAAAGGATATTGCTGATAAAATTAAATTATTGCTGGACAATAACGGATTAAGGGAAAAAATTGTCGAAAACGGCTATCAAACCGTACAGCAATTCGAGAGAAAAAAAATAATAGAAAATTATGCAAAAATCTTTGAAAGTTTGCTACATTCTTCCTGATTATAACCAAAAAACTGACAGTCACTTCTTTCATGTCTATGAATTTCTGGAAAAGGCTTCGCAAAAAGCGGATATATTTTTAATCGTTGAAAAATCGAATGTTAAAACCGAAGATATTAAAATTGCGAATGCGGTTTATGTGCAAAAATTTAAATTTATTCCTTTGCGCTTTATTGAGAGCTTCATTATTATACTTAAAGCCAGAATTAAAGGATATAAGAATTTTTATACGCATTATTGCTATATTGGAGGAGTGAATGCGGCTATTGTTTCCAGGGTTTTCGGCGGAAAATCATATTATTGGAATTGCGCAATGAATTGGCTGTTCAAAAAGAAAGATTCGTCTAAAATCGGCTATGAATTAAGTTTGAAACTGTCCCACTATCTGGTGACCGGAGGCGAAGGAATGAAGCAGGGATATATCGAGCATTATCATTTGGATCCTGAGAAAATAAAAGTGATGCCGAATTGGATAAATCTGGAACGATTTCAGCCCGCGGAGGCCCCTTCATCAAAAGAAAAAACATTTTTATTCGTGCATTGGCTTTCAAAAAGAAAAGGCGCTGATATGATTGTGCCGATTGTCAGGCATTTAAACCAGGACTTTCAATTGAAATCAGTGGATTATAAATTATTGGTTATCGGCGACGGGCCGTATAAAGATGATTTATCTAGAGAGGTAGAAGAGAATAAGTTGAAAAGCGTTATTAAGATTCTTGGCCCCGTTCCCAACGAAGATATTATTGAGTATTATAAAAAGACGGATATATTTATTATGCCGTCAATGGAAGAAGGGTTTCCCAGGGTATTACTAGAGGCAATGGCCATGGGCGTTCCATATGTCGCTTCTGATGTTGGCGCAGTGCGCGAAATATCTGCAGAAACAGCACAAAGGTTCCTGGTTAAATCTGGCGACGTCGAAATGTTCGCTCACAAAATAGAGAATCTGCTCTCGGACCAAAAAGTTTATGAGGCGTTCAGAAAAGAAGAGCTACAAAAAGTCAAGGAATATTCTTTAGAAAAAGTAGTTAATAAATTTATAGCATTATTTGAATTATGAATTTCAGGATTTTAGCTATTAGAATTACTAAGAAGCTTCGCTTGGCAGACCCAATAAAGAGGGTTTTTTTTCGTAGCCGCCGACAAATTTTATTGCCAGATGGGACAGCAGATTTGCCGCTGTCTGTGGGTTTTGAATTAACCACAAAATGCAATTTGAACTGCGTGATGTGCTACCAAAAAGAAGAAAGATTATTGGGAAAGCGCGATTTGTCTTTTGAAGAAATCAAGAAAGTTATCAATAATCTTGGCAATATTAAACAAGCTTCGTTGATAGGAGCGGAAATTTTTACCAGACCGGATATTTTCCAAATTATAGAAGAGTTTATAAAAAGAGGAATCAAGCTGTATCTGACAAGTAATGGCACCTTGATAAACGAAGAAGTTGCTGAAAAGCTGAAAAAATATAAAAATGGGATTCGCGGCATCGGTTTTTCTCTTGATGGTTCAAAAGAGACGCATAATAAAATCAGAGGGCTTAATTCGGCTTTTGATAGAACGATTAAGGCGATAAACCTGCTTAAAAACGATTTTAATGTAAGCGTCAATTCGGTAATGATGGAGAGCAATCTTGATGAGCTTTATGATTTAGTCCAATATCTAAGCAATATGGGAGTGATTAATTTTGGGTTGACCATGGAAATGTTTTCTACTGCCGAGGAAGCCGTTGCTTCTAAAAAGATATTAGTCGAAGAGAATCCGGCATTTGCAACTTCAATATCAAGCCAGCCCGGGTATAAATTTTCTTTCAATAAATTAAAAGAGACAATTAGTAAAATAAGGAAAATCAAAGGGATAAATGTAGTTATACATCCAGATATTTTCGATTCTTTCCCCGAAGAACTCTATGGCGGGAGATTAAGAGGCAAAACCAAGCTTGTCTGCAAGAATATGTTTGTTGGTAGGGTTAATGCCCAGGGCGATGTGATTTTTTGCCCTTTTATCAAAAAGCCTTTCGGCAATCTGCTTAATGAAACAATGGAGCAGATTTGGAACAAGGAGGAATTCAAATCGTTTAGGAATAAATTAGTAAAAAATAACTTATTGCCAATTTGTAAGCGTTGCTGTAAATTGGGATTAAGAGCTGATAAAAATGAGGAACAAATTGTTTAAAGATTTAATAATAGGGACGCTAAAGGATAAAACCATACTTAGGATTTTAATGAATAATAGGCTGAGAAAAGTCCAGGAATTAGATGGCAGGATTTTAGATTTGGGTTCAGGAACAATCCGTCCAAGCTACCATGATTTTTTAAAAATAAGCAAAGATTCTAAAATCATTTCAGTTGACGTTTCGGATGAAAGAAAACCCGATGTTTATGCTGATTTAGAGCAGAAGTTTCCATTTGACGATAAAGAATTTGATTATGTTCTTTGCTTTAATTTACTGGAACATATTTTCGATTATAGGAATCTAATTGGCGAAGCTCACCGCGTTTTGAGACAAGGAGGCAGGCTAATCGGCGCAGTTCCATTTCTGGCTAGCGTGCATGCTGATCCTAATGATTATTTCCGCTATACCAAGTCGGCATTGGAAGGGATTTTTAAAGCATCCGGCTTCGCAGAGGTGCGGATTGAGGCGCTGGGCTATGGGCCATTTGTTGTGGGGTACTATACAATTTCCTTTTCAATTCCAAGATTCCTCCGCCCCATCTTTATGTTTCCGGCAATTTTATTGGATAAAATCATCGCCAGAATCAGAAAAATACACAATAAAGATAAATATGTTTTAATTTATTATTTTGAGTGTAAAAAATAAATGGAATTACAGGTTGATAAAAATCATTATTTTCAGGAAAGATACGCAGATCTAAGGCGTTTTATCTCGTACTATTATCAGATTGATTTTATCAGGAAAACCGAGGCAAAAAAGATTCTTTTTGTCGGTGTTGGAGATGGTTTGGTCCCTGATTATTTAAAAAAGATTCCCGGAATAGAACTTATTACTTTTGATATAGATCAAGAATTAAATCCCGACATTGTCGGCGATGTTATAAATTTACCATTTAAAGACAATGAATTTGATTGCGTTGTTATTTGCCAGGTTTTGGAACATATTCCATTCGATTATTTTTCAAAAATACTTTCGAGAATACACCAGATTACTAGAAAATGGGTTGTTTTGTCTCTGCCGGTGAGGCAAGTTGGCTTTGAATGTATTTTAAGATTTCCGTTTATCAGAAAAATCTTGAAGAGGTCATTTTTAAGGATTGCCCAGAATATCTTAACCAAGTTTCCTTATTCCAGTCATCACCATTGGGTTGTTGATCGTAAATCTGTAAATAGAATTAATAAAGAAATTGAAAATCATTTTCAGGTTATGCGCAAAGAGAATATAATGCTTGGAATTAATCAATATATCTACATGCTTAATAAAAAATAGTTATATGATAAATAATAAACCCACAATTTGTTATTTTGGCGCGTATAATTCTGAATTAGCCAGGAATGAAGTTTATCTCAGGGGACTAAGACAGAATAATGTTGAAGTAATTGAATGCTCAGATAGCAGCTCAGGAATCGCAAAATACTTCAAATTATTTGCCAAGCATTGGAAAATCAGGAAAAAATATGATGTGATGATTGTCGGATACGCTGGCCATTTTTTAGTTCCGTTCGCAAAATTAATTTCCAGCAAGCCGATAGTTTTTAATGCCATGACTTCTTTGTATGAAGCGAGTATTGTATCAAGAGGCAAGCATGCTTCATATTCTCCTTTTGCCTGGCGCATTTGGCTTATTGATTGGCTGGCATTTAGGCTTTCCGATTTAGTATTAGTAGAAACTAGCAAACAGAAAGATTATTTGGTTAAGAAGTTTAAAATCAAGGAAAAAAAATTCGCCAGGCTTTATACCGGTGCCAATGATGCTATTTTTTATCCAGAAGCAAGGCCAGAAAGAATTGGGAAGTTTACTGTTTTATTCCGCGGAAGGCTGCTTCCCGAAGCAGGGGTAAGGCACATTTTAAAAACAGCCAAAATTTTAAAAGATGAAGATATTAAATTTTTGATATTAGGCTTCGGTCTCTTAGAAGAAGAAATCCAAAAACAGATTAAAGATCTCGGTTTGGGGAATGTTGAATTGATATCCAGGCGTCTGACTATTGATGAGCTGCGCGAGAAAATGCTTTCTGCAGACATTGGCATCGGGCAAATTGAAAGCCATGAACGCTTAAAAAGAACAGTTCCTTACAAGGCATTTGAATATTTAGCAATAAAATTACCCTATATTAACGGTAATGGAGACGGGATAAAAGAATTATTGCGAGACAGGGAAAACTGTTTATTGGTTAATTTGGCAGATCCAGAAGATTTAGCTGAAAAAATAATAGAACTTAAGAATAATCCGGAATTGGGTAAAAAAATAGCCGATAACGGCTATAAATTATATCAGGAGAAATTAACTCCTGCAGTTTTGGGCAATGAATTACTGAGTTTATGCTTACAGCTTATTAAAAAGTGAAAGCGTTTCCAGCGCGGTATTTTCCCAGGTAAAATTTTTCGCACGCTCAAAACCATTATTTATCAAATGTTCTCTCAGGCTTTGGTCTGTGAGAATTTTTTTTACGCAATCAGCAAGCATTTCCAGATTATTAGTTTCAAACAGCAGTCCTGCGTCTTCGACAATCTCGCGAATACTAGTATTGTCAGCAGCTATAACAGGCAATTTGTGTTTGAAAGCCTCTATAATTGGCAAACCGAAACCCTCAAAAGAAGAAGGATAGATTAAGACTTTCGCATTTTGATAAATGCAGTTTAAATTGTTATCTGAGACATATCCAAGAAAGATTATTTTTTTTGACAAATTATAATTATTAATAAGATTATCAATTTCTTTTTTTAAACCATGATTTTTTATCATTCCGGTAAAAACAAGACATAGGTCGGGGAACTGGATCTCGATTTTTTTCAATAAATCAATAAGTATTTTGTGGTTTTTGTGTGGCCATACGGCGGCTGGATAGAAGATGAAATTGTTGGGTAATAAAATATTACCTTTTTTTATTTTTTTAGCGTCGGTGCCAAGATAAATTGTGGTAATTTTTTCCGGGCTAATGCCATAATTTTCAATAATGGTATTGCGGGTATAATTGGAAATAGCAATAATCCGGTCGGAATTTAGCATAGCATATCGGTGGCTTTCTTTTCTGTATTTTAAATATTTTCCGGGGAAGTTTTCAGGGAAATATTCATACTGTAAATCACAGATAGTAACGATTTTCTTTGTATTTTTAATGTTTTTAGGATAAATAATCCCTGAAGGGAAAAAGAATATATTTATATTATTTTCATCCGTAAGTTTTTGTATTTCTTTTCTTAAAATCTCTTCTTTTGCGGATTTGTCTTTCTTTATGCCTGCGATTATTTTTAAACATGCCCTCACAGGATTAAATAGTAAGTCGCGGCGCATATCAATGATTTTCAATTTGATATTTTTGTCATTTTTGTATCTTTTTCGGAAATATCTAAAATCGTTAAGTCTCAGCAAAAGATAATATTCATTGTTTTTATCGATTTTTAAAAGATTATCCAAGAGACTTTGAACATAAACAAAAACACCAGTAGGGCTGTGGTGCGAAATTTGCAAAAGACTAATGGCTATGTTGTTTTTATTCATTAATCAATCTTTTAAATTTTGGCTTAGCTATTTCTTGAATATATTGGTTTAATTCTTTTAAAATAATATCTTTTTTCGTAGCATATTGGTTGCAAATCATATTCCAATAACGCTGTTTAATGTTTTTGTCTTTTTCTTCTGCCTGGGACAGAATGGGGCAGACAGACATATTTATATTGGAAACTTTGTAGATATAAATAAAGGCTGCTTGCGCGCGTTTTTGCGCTTCGGGTTTGATTTTGTCAATTTTATCGGCATTCTCCAGTATTTGAAAATATTCTTTCTTTGTTTTCGGTTCAAGGGCAAAACCTAACCCTGTATAAGGGTTGTCGCCAGCAACCAGCGAGGGAATGGCTTTCATCGCCGGCAATTCAAAACCAGCAGAACCAAGGCAGGTGACAATTAAATCTGCGCAATGGATTAAACTTTGAGTGTTTATTTGTTTGTTTTCATCGATATAAGCGATATTTGGGGGTAGGTCTTTGAATAATTCGTTTAAATCCGTACCTTTAGTAACGTAATTTTTAATTGAAGGATGCTGTTTAAAAATCCAATTGACCTTATTATTTGTTTTGGCAAAGTTGAGCGTCTGCACCATCCAGTCATAATAATCGTTGAAAAGCATCCATCGAAAGTGCGAATGCGGGTGGTCGTTGAAAATATGCAACATGATAAACACATTTTTTTTATTCGGGTCGAGATGATAATCGGAATTAAAAACTATACGATTATCATAAAAAGAACTGTTTTTTGAAAAGGCATTGATGCTGTTTGCATTACCTTTGCCAATAATTTCTTCTTCCAGTGTTTTTTGGAATATTTTTTCTAAGTTCGGTCCTGCTTGGGTAATAATTTTATCAACATCAGTCATATGGGCGGTAAGCGGATAATCATAAGAGCTTTCTGTGCCTTTTAGTAATTGAAGCCTTGAACGATGGTGGCCGGTGCGTACATATACATAATAGCCATAACGCAGGGCGCAGCGCGCCATCACGCCGCTGCTGATGCCGGTTAAATGGGAAACTAGAACGCCGAAATAATTACCGCTATTTAAGGTTTTTTTAATCTTAATGTGGCGGAAAATGCACTTGGCGATAATTTTTATAATTTTAAAATCTATTTTTTTTATGGTTGCGACGTTGTTTTCAAATAGATAAGCATCGTAGAGGATGTCGCCGTATTTTATGCCATCGTAATGGAATCCTAATACATCTTTGGTTAAATATATCTTTAAATATTTAACAAAAGCGACTAAAGCAGAATAGATTTTTATAAACGTCCATTCTTTGGTGGTTATAATTTCTGCTTCAGGGCAATAAGAGAAAATTAGCTTTTTTTCTTCGCAATCTTTGCCGCAAAGCCACACAGGCATATAATCTTTTGCCTGGTTTATCATTATTGAGAAAACCGCATTCGCATGCGTAATCATCACACGGCCGGGTTCCTCAATAAGCAATTTTTTCTCTCCGTGCTTGGTCTTGAATTGGGACCAAAATGCTTTGTTTTTTCTTATGAATTCATCCATAAAAATTAGGTTAATCTTTCAAATCGTTTATGCGCAATTGGTCCTTCCAATAAGCTGTAAATTGTTTTCTTATCAATGGCTTTTTTAAGCAAGAAAAAAACGCTGTCTGCTGCTTTTAAATATTTTTTAACATGCTCAGTTTTAAAACTATAACTGATATAAACGCCACCAGAAGCTAAAATTCCTCTTTTTAGCATTTCTTGCGTAAAAAGAGTGCGAATTGCCTGGCTGTCCGTGCCATAATCGAAAGAAAAATGGAATAATGGCGCAGGGCCGGCTATTGTTAATTTTATTCCATTTTTTTTTGCAACTTCTTTTAAGCCGACGATAAGTATTTTTCCAATTTTATTAAGATGGACAGGAACATTTTTAGCCATGAATTTTTTAATGGTTGCCAGCGCAGCAGTAAAACCGATTCTTTCTGTCCATGAAGAACTGCTGATAAAGCTAGTTTGAGCTGCTTCCATAATTTTCTTTTTGCCAATAATAGCCCCCATGGGAAAACCATTGCTTATACCTTTGGCGAATACTGCAATGTCGGGATTAACTCCGTATTTAAGATGCGCTCCGCCAATGCATAATCTCCAGCCAATAGTTATTTCATCAAAAATCAATACTGCATTGATTTTGTCGGCAATCTTTCTGACTTTCTGTAAAAAATTGTTTTGTGGTTCATGGTCTCTTAATGGTTCCATTACAATTACTCCTATGTCTCTATTTTGAGCAATTATTTTTTCAAGCTCCTCGATCTTGTTGTAATGGAAGGGGATGGCGGTTCCTTTCAGCCCTCTGGGTACGCCCCTTGGTTCAAGCCCAGGCAAGAGATGTCCGTCAAGGTTTTTATCTTTAGCGAGGTTTGCGGCAAGGTACCAATCCTGCCATCCATGATAACCGCAGAACGCTATTTTGTCCTTGTTGCTGGCAGCGCGGGCAATTCTAATAGCTACTGCCATTGCTTCGCCTCCGCCTCTGGCATATCTTGCCATTTGAGCCCAGGGATGCAATTTGCACAATAATTCTGTCAGTTCTACTTCTTCTGGTGAATTAAGCGTAGATACCGAACCATCATCTATTGCTCTTTTAACAGCTTTATTCACATCCGGATCAGCATAGCCTAATATGCAGGCGCCAATACTTGCCCATGTGTCCAGATATTTATTTCCGTCTAAATCCCAGACATTTACGCCTTTGGATTTTTTAAAATAGGCAGGCCATTGGTCTGGCAGAAACATTTCTGCGCGCTTTGAAAGCAGCTGAGAGCCGCCAGGGATTAATTTTTTCGCTTTATTCCATAATTTGATGCCTCGATTAGGTTTCATAAGTTTGGATTTGTTTATTGGTTAATATTTAAATTAAATTCTTTTAAATAGTATTGCCAGTCTGTAGTTTTGTCTTCAATAAGCGCTTTTTTCGCTAAAGCAATGTATTCTTTCCTTTTGTCTTCTTGATTTTTTAATCTTGCTATTTCCGATAATCCCCAAAAAGCGAAAACATGATTGGGTACCATATCAAGGATGTATTTAAAGTCGCGTTCGGCCTGCTGGAGAGATTTTTCCGTATTCATTTTTAAGTTGCGATTTTCGACAAAATTGTATTTTAAGTTGGCTATATAGTTCAATTTGTTCAATTCTTCAGAAGTATAATCCAAATGTTTCATATCTGGAGCAAAATAATTTTCTCCATAGTTTATATCAAACGCTTCTATTAATTTATTTTCTAGGCAATAATTATGGATTTCGGTTCCTGGGAATGGTTGCAGGCAATAAAAAGAATACCAATCCAGCCCGAGCGAGCGGGCAAAATCATAAGTATAAATTACGTCTTTTTTTGCTTCAAACGGAAATCCGGTTATAAAAAACCCGTTAACATAACCATTGCCGTTTTCCCTAATCATTTTAATCACGTTTTTTATTTCTTCGATTGAACTCGGTTTCTGTAATTTTTTTAGTGATTCGTCGCTACTTGATTCAATGGCCAGATTAAAATATCCTATACCGCTTGAATACATTTTTTTAATCACTTTTTCGTCGTTGATAGTTCTTACTGAGAGACCGCTGCCTGCTATCCAGGTAATTTTTAATTTTTCTAATTCATCCATTAATTCGAAGAACCAATCTTTGTCTACGCTCATGTTTTCATCATTGAAAATAATCGTGTTTGCGCCATAATTATTAATTAGGAATTTTACCTCATCTATGATTTTGGGTATTTTTCTCTTTCTCCAATTTCTGTGCCAGAAATTTTTTGAAGAGCAAAAAATGCAGGCATTCGGGCATCCGCGCGTGGCAGTCATTGCCGCAAACTTTCTCTGATTTCTATTTTCGAATCTGTCGAATACGTTTCTGCCTTCTTTGAAATAGTATTCCATTTCCAAGTCATTCCATTCCAGCGTGTCAAAATCGCTGTATCCGCTCCAAAAATTATTGCGCGGTTTCCTGATTATTTCATTGTTTTTTCTATAGGCTAAACCTTCTATTTCTTCAAGATTTTTTTCAGAGTTAAGAGCGTCAATTAAGTCCGACAGCCCGATTTCGCCCTCGGAAAGGACGCAAAAGTCAATTAATTCGTCTTTCATTGCCATATTTGTCAAATGAGTCGCATAGTGCCCCCCCAATACAACCAAAACACCAGGCGCCAGTTTTTTAACTTCCTTTACCGTGGAATGAAAAATGGAAATTGCCGAATAATATAGGGCCGACACACAAACAAGGTCGGGAGCAAAATTATCCATTGAGCGTTTAATTGCCTCCTCAAGAGTTTTTGCGCCCTTAAAGCCCATTTCTATATTCAGATCGCAAAAACGGACTGACAAATCTTTTTTGTTTCTTTTTATAAATGAATAAACATAAAGCAATCCCAATGGAGGTTCAAAATATGGACAATTAATCTTTTTAGAATTTTGTTTCAATAAAGAAGGATCGGGCGGATTTAAAAATAAAATATTTTTTATTGTTTTCATAAATTAAGCGTCATTATAATGCTGTATGTAGTTTCTAATAATTTTGAGTGACGATAAAAAGTCGTCAGAATCATATTTTAAACTTCTTTTTAAAAGATGTAAATTTTTTAAAAACTTGAAAAACTTATTGGGAGGCAGGTGCAGTAAAAATTTGAAAAACTTTTCTATAAACGGAAATTGTATCAAATAATTAAAAAGTTTATCCATATTGATTAACAATCTGATATTTTTTTGCTTTATTAATGATTTATTGCTGTCTAGTTCTCTGATTTCTTTGAAAGTCGGTTCGTGTTCCAAAAATCCTTCTTTTATCGCTCTTTTAGTAATCCAGAGTCCAGGATAGGGAATAAGTACATTAGAATGGCAAGTATCAGGTTTGATTTTTCTGCACATATTTATCGTATCCATCGCTTGTTCCATGGTTTCTCCTGGCCAACCAAAAATAATATCTGCACCAACTCGGATGTTATATTTTTTACATAGCGCGAAAGCATCTTCTATTTGTTTGTCCGGCATATGCCTTCCAGAAATATCTTCCCTGATATATTGGTTGCCAGATTGTATTCCAAAAGTAATCCTCTCGCAACCGGCCTGTTTCATTAGAGATACTGATTCCTCATTTATATTTTCTACCCTGCAATTACAGAGAAAAGGTGGCAAGCCGCGTTTTTTATATTCTACAAGGAATGACTTCAACCATTCGATACTCGAATTGAACGTACCATCGTGGAAATGAACCCATTTCAGGCCGTATTTGTTTTTGACGTATTCGATTTCCCTGAGTACCGCTTCTTGGTCTCTGAGGCGCCAATAAGACTCTGTATAAAACTTTTTAAGCTCGGCATTATAACAATAAGTACAGTTATAAGGGCATCCGCGCGAAGCGATAAAACCTTTAGTGTCTTGATTACGTAGCGATTCGTATTTGTAATATAGATCTCGATCCGGGTCAGGAATGTTTTTTAAATCAGAAGTTAATCGGATATTGTCATTTTTAAATAGAGTTCCGTCTTCTTGTATGAAATATATTCCTGGAACCTCATGAAGAGATTTTTTGTCCTCATATAATTTAAAAAAGAGGGGAAGAGAATATTCTCCGTCACCTCGGATTACAAAATCAACTTCGTCTCTTTTGGCAATTTCTGGAAAAACAAGCGTGAATGGCCCGCCAATAATTGTTTTAACTTGGGGCAAGAATTCTTTTATTTTCGAAAATGCTTCCAAGACGAATGATTCTTCGCCGATAAAAAGGCTGTAGAGCACAAAATCTGGCTTAAATGTGGCAATTTTATCGTAGAAATTAGGTTCAAGTTCTTCGATAAAAATATCAATTATAAAATCTTTGTTGGCGTTTTTCAGGCAGCCAGAAATTTGGTGAACGCCAATTTTTTCATAAGTTCTTTTTTGTATAAAAGCTATTTTCATAATCTAGGTTTTCCCTTAAGAAGAAACTTTATTTTTGTTTTAATAAAACCGAAGAAACGGCACCAGCCAACCAAGACGAAAAACGGAGCATAAAACATATAACCATTGCGAATTGCTTTAAATGATCTTTTAATCGGATACACATAAAGCTCGTGCTTGAGCGTTGCGAACAATCTTTCCGGATGGCGGAAAGTAAATAAAGCTTCTCCCTTTCCGCTTAAAATGTATTTTTTGACGGCTTTTCTGAAACTAGAAAGATGTTTTCTGTAAGAAACTCCAGTGCCTATTCCTTGTTTGAATCCATTTTGATGGAATCTGTACGAAAGGTCTGAATCTTCGGACGCGTCCTGGAACAGGGGATCCATGGGAACAGCTTTTAGTGAACTTGTTTTATAGAGCGCTGGCCTGCCAACCATTGTTGTAGGGCCGATTTGAGAGCGGATTATTCTAAGATTAACATCCATTGCCCGTTCAAGATATGTTGCTTGTTTTTCTTCATTGCCGTACCATTTGTAGAAATTGCGCAGTTGCGCTTGGATTGCGTCGTAATCGTTTTCTCTTATTTCTTTAAGCAACTTTTCCAGGCAGTCTTCTTTTAAGCGGTCATCAGCGTCTACAATGGCTATATACGGACAGGAAGCAGCTTTTACGCCGGCATCTCTTTGATTAGAGAGTCCGCGTTCGGAAATTACTACTTTTGCTCCGCATTGCTGCGCTATTTCTCGCGTTTTATCCTTTGAGCCGCCATCAACAACAATAATTTCTTCAGGATTGTTGTCTTTGCACGCTTTAATGCAATCAGAAATGTTCGATTCTTCATTTATGGCGCGGATAATTATGCTGATAGGAAGTCTTTCTTTCATGATTTTATTTTTTATCGTTTTTAATTGATTTTAAATATCCCGCATCTCTAATTTTTCCTTCTTGGGCTTTATGCAATTCTGGGTGTTTTTTTAATAAATCTAATATATCTTTCATGTGGAAAATTTTTCCTTTTTTGTAAAGTTTTTCGTAGATTTTTTTAATAAAATTGAAATCGCCGATATCATCCACAGTCCATCTTAAATGGGAGTAATCTTTTTTCGATTCAAAATGCCCGATTTTAAATAAGTGAGGATTTTTCCAGATGTATGGGCAGACATGCTCTCTTTCTGATGTTAGTTTTGCTTCTTTCCATGTGCGCTCTAGAGTTTTGAAGGGGATAATCCAGAGATCTAGTCCGTCAGGAAAGCTTGGCGGGTCGACATTGCTTACATAATCGTATTTATCCTTATTTTTCAAATAAAAATTGACCATTTGGTCTATTAATTCAGGATCGTGGAATGGGCAATCGGCAGTAACTCTGATAATTGTTTGCGCTTTGAATTTTTTAGCGGTCTGGTAAATTCTATCTAGGACATCATTTTCATTTCCGATAAAATAAGAGCAATTTATTTTTTTTGCCAATTTAACAATGGCCGAATTTTTTTTGTCAGTGCTGGTGGCAATGATAATTTGATCTATTTTTTTTGCCTGTCTTAATCTTTCTACGAGTATTTCCAGCAGGGTTTTGCCTTTTATTTTTTTCAGTACTTTGCCGGGCAATCTTGTAGAACCCATTCTGGCTTGGATAATTGCTGTAATCATATTTATTTTTGCGTTTTTTTATCTTTTTCTTGGACGGCCTTTTTGTAAATATATGATTTAGAAATAGAAAATTTTTGGATTAAAAAATCTCCTCTTTGAAAACTATCCCCATATTTTTTATCCTGAATTTTTTTATATATTAATTTATACCACGGAACGCTAATAAAAATTTTTGCGTAATCTTCTTTGAATATTTTAATTTTTTTATCATGAATAGATTTTGAGCTTGATGGAATGGCAGGATAAAACTCTTTAATAAATATAAAATTTTTACATAATTTATCAATTTCTGCGATTGTTTTAAATAAATATTTTCTAGGAATCCATTGAAAAACCATTCTTAGAATAACTAAATCAAATTGTTCCTCATTAAGATTTATTTTGTGTGAATGCCCAACATAGAAAGACAAATTTTTATATTTTTTAAATTTATTTTTAGCCAAAGCAATTGTTCTTTTTCCCGGATCAATGCCAATTATTTTTGCGCGAGGAAATTTTTCAGCTAATTTTCCTGTAAACCCTCCAAATCCACAACCAATATCTAAAATGGTTTTAATTCTGGTTGGTAATATTTTTGTAAGTTTTTCGACATCATCATAATCTATTTTTCTATTATATAAATCCTCATAAGATATTTTAGCTCTTTTTGTGTAGTTATCGCTCTCTTTATTCCAAAGAATTGTGTCTTTCATAATTATTAATTGACTTAATCAATATTAATATTTTATTTGAGGAACCAATCCGTAGCAGGGACGGATAGAAAGATGTCTATGGATATTAAATCCATTCTTATTAATCTTTTTTGGGTCAATGTAGCGGCCAGTATAAATTCTGTCATTGTTTTTGTCTTTATCGGAACACCAGATAAAATCATGTTTCCATAAGATTTCACCGTGATTCAAGAGATAATAAGCAAAAAATGTGAAGGCAGCGAGAATAGCAGATGGAAATATTTCGTTGCCTTTTAAAGTTCTTATGATATTTTCAGGATTTTTACCGCGCGTATTTTGGTCAACAGTCTTTTTTATAAGATACCATTTGAATTCAAGCGTAGTATTTTTTGCGAATTTTTCTTTTAAATACCAGTCCTGGTTATAGAAACAAGGCTCAGATTTAAATGGGTTATAGCCGAATTTTAAACGTAGATTATTTATGGTTAATTTTTGGTCTTGTCTATCTTTTGGTATTCCCAAGATTAATATATAATCTTTGCGAACTTTTTTTAAATAGTTCAAATTAAAGGGAACGTCGGGTATTGAACGACCAGACCTGGGAAGGTTTGAGATTTTAAAATAATGGCTAATTTTATTTAGCTCTTTTAGGCCAATAAAATTCTTACCCATTATTTTTTTGATTTTTTCGAAGCCAGTTTTTTCTCTTGCCATTTTTGATAATTTAATGCTTCTTTAATTTCAATAAGATGACCTTTTTTTGTGTATTCTTTGATTTTTTCTAATTCATCTTCCATTAATTGGATTCTTGTTGGTCCGGCATCGGTTTTTTCAAACCAAAGAAGGTCTTTTGCCGGAGCGTTGAATATATGGACTTTCAATTTTAAATCTTTCATCGCCTTTAAGAACGCTAGATATGCCCTTGGTTGATGAAAATGTGATGCAACAAGGATTATTTTATTCCATTTCTTTTCCTGAACGATTTTTAGAACCTCCAATCCCTGTTCGTATGTATTTTGGGAATTTTTTTCTAAAATTATTTTATTTTTAGGAATGCCCCTTTTGATAATTTCTTGCGCAAGTATTTCTGCGTGAAGGCAAAACGGGGGAGAATTGAATCCGCCGGAGATAACAATATTTTTTGCCAACCCATTCCTAAACAATTCAATAGTTTTTTCTATGCGATTATATCCATCTCCCTCTAGGCAGACAACAACATCAGATTCGTCAATTAGGTCGTTATAAGTAACGACCATTAATTTTATTAAATTGACTAATTTTCCTTTGAATTTCATTATTTATGCAATATCCTCCCATTGTATTGCTTCGCGTTTTTTAATATTGATTTTTGCTTTTCGTCCAACGACAATGTCTTTGTGTTTAGGAAGTATTCCTGTCGCTGGTCTCAATTCGATTATATCGTTTCGTTTGATTGTTTCCCCCGCTTTGATATTTTTGTTAACATGAAGCGATCGACGCTGGACAATTACAGTTTCAAATTCTTCGGCCGTAACTTCTTTTCTGGTGCTGCCAAGGGCTTTTTCTAATAATCTTACTTTATCTACCATTTGTTTGAATTCTTGCGGTTCCATAGAATGGGGATGGTCTGGGCCAGAATCTTTTTTGTTCAACGTAAAATGTTTTTCGATTACCTTGCCTCCCAATGCAACAGAACCCAGAACGACTATATCGCCCGGGCTATGATCAGAATATCCGGTTATAATATTGAAGGCGGTTTGATATGTTTTAAGGACATTAATATTTGCATTTTCAATTTTGGACGGATAATTGGTGATGCACTGAAGTAAAATCAATTTATTGTTTCCTGTACTTTCAATAATTCTTATTGCCTCGTCGACTTCAGCCAATGTGCTATCGCCGGTTGCCAGAATCATCGGTTTGTTTTTTCTCGCGATATATTTTAACATTTCTGGCCAGATTATTTCTCCGGAGCCGATTTTGAAAAAATTAACGCCGATTTTATCCAAAAGATCTACGGCCTCGAAATCATATGGAGAAGAAGAGAAATCAATATTTATTTTTTTGCAGTAATCAGCAAGTTTTTTATGCCATGCCCTAGGGAATTCCGCTTCTTTAAAAATTTGGTTAATTGGCTTTTTCCATGACCCGTGGATGCCTTTTAAATGCATTTTAGCGAAGCTTGGGCCGGAAACAATTTTGTCTGCTGCAAAAGTTTGAAATTTAACGCAATCTGCGCCAGATTTTTTTACTGCTAAAGCCAATTTCTTCGCCTTTTCCAAATTGCTATCGAAGTTTGCTCCGATGTCAGCGATAAAGTACGTTGGTTGTTCTTTGCCGACTAACTTTGAACCTATTTTTATAACTTTAGGGAATTCTTTTTTGGCCATATTTTAATTAGTTATTTATTAATTTTTTAAGCTCCTCCTTGGTCAACCAATGATTATTGGTATGGCTGCTAAAACTAAAATCATGCGCTACTTTTTTGCCGTTTCTTATTACTTCCGCGTAAAACTCCAGTTTTTTATCATGAGGCACGATGGCGAAATGTCTGTCTAATTCCATGGCATGTTTAGCTTCTTCCTGAGTGAGTAGGACTTCGTGCAGTTTTTCTCCTGGTCTGATTCCGATAATTTCTTTCTCTGTGTTTGGCGCAATAGCATCAAATAAATCAACCAATTTCATGCTCGGTATCTTGGGCACAAAAATCTCCCCGCCGCGCATATGCTCAAGCGCAAACAATACCAATTCAAATGTCTGTTCTAATGTAATCCAGAATCGGGTCATTTCCATATCGGTAATTTGGACTTTTTTCGGATTTTTCTCTTTAAGTAATGTTTCTACAATACTTCCCCGGCTGCCTAAAACATTGCCATATCTTACTACGCTGAAGATTGATTTTTTAGGGGCATAAACATTGCCGTTTACAAATAATTTCTCGGCGCATAATTTGGTCGCGCCATAAAGATTTACTGGATGGACTGCTTTATCTGTTGAAACTAACAACACTTTTTCTATTCCTTGGTCAATGGCAGCATTGATAATATTCTGGCTGCCGAGTATATTGGTTTTAATTGCTTCAAATGGATTATATTCCAAGGCCGGAACTTGTTTGAGGGCCGCAGCATGTATCACAATATCAACGCCATTAAATGCCCTTCGCAACCTTTCCGATTCTCGGACATCTCCAATAAAGAAGCGCAGTCTTTTGTCATTGATTTCGGCATCCATCTTTGATTGCTTGAGTTCGTCTCTGCTGTAAATTATTAATTTTTTTGCCTTAGAGTTTTTTAGTAGATACTTAACAAAATTGGAACCAAAAGATCCGGTGCCGCCTGTAATCAATATTGTTTTATCTTTAAATAAATCTTCAATCATAATTTCATCTCAATTCTTAATTAATTTTTAATCTCAAATAACATTTTTTGAATTACATTATTTTTATTTTCTTCAGGAGTAAGTTCAGAGCTTTTTGCATAATCAACGTCGAGATATCCATGGATGGTTGCATCATCAAAGCATTTTAAATAATTAATAACTTGTTGTTGGTCTACGGCAAAACCGCTGGCAATTTTTTCTAAAGCCACACTACAGGAGTAAATGTTATCAACTTTAAAAACTCCATAACAATCCCTATACCAGGAGTAGCCGAATATTATGGCTGGTTTAGACCTCAGTACTGCTTCCCACGATGCCATTCCGGCAACAGTAGCTACTGCCTGTGATTTATTGATTAAAGTATAGGTGCTGATTTGGACTGGAATCAATTGAATATTTTTTATCTCAGATATTTTTTTGTAATATCCTCGGTATCTTGCGCCGGAAAAATCTGTTCCGCGCTGGTACCATTGAATTGGATGCTCTTTAACATATATTACCCAATCTTTGGGTAGGGCGGCAGATAAAGTTTCGAGCATTAGAATTTGGTCAACGAATAAATCGCCTTTTGGGGAAGTGGTGCATTCTGGCTGCAAATGTAGCGGGGCATAAATAAATTTTTTATTTAAATCCGGTTCGGCTTGAAGGCTGGCATATTCATCTTTGCTATTTTTTCTAAATCTCTTAATTATGGTTTGTATTATTGTTTTCAGAAAAATGCCTTCTTGGATGCTTTTTCTAAAGCGGTTCAATCTGCGTTTTAATAATTCTGATCCAGTGTATCGATTTTTCAGGACTCCTACATATACTGGCGTAGAATCGTGCTTAAAGTCGAGTTGTGATTTATAGTATTTTTGTATATCATTGCTCAAATCTTTTAATGAAAAATTTTTGCCATGATTTCTTTTGATTTCTCTTTGTAGATCTTTGCTTCCGTCGCGGAAATCGTTAAATGCCAGTAATCTATCAGATGCTCCTGTGTCTTCAAACATCACGGTTTTGATATTTAGCAAGCGCGCCAATTCCTGTATTAAAAAGGTATGGACGGCATGAGGGATAAGTCCATGGAGAACAACATCTGGTTTATATTTATTGAGTATACCGTACCAATATCTTAACATTTCATAATATAAATGCTTGCGTTCGCTGGTGCGCAAATTATCGTATTTTGCATTCATCATCGTTAGAATTAGAGATTCAGTTCTGTATAATTTTTCTATCAGATTATTGCTTGGTGGAGCAAATTCAGAAATATTAATATTTTTAGCCGGCAATCCGAGCAATGCATCGGAGCTTGAATGAAAAATACTTTCAGGCAAATTATCTATTTCTCCCCCAGGGGCGCCTACCCAATAGATTATTTTATTAGAATTTTTTTCTAATTCTAGCATTAAATTCTTTGCTTTTGAGCCTTTTGTATCGTAAAGTAAAAGTATTTTCATAAAATTACTTATATCATTTTTAAAGTAGTTTCCCACTTAAGTTCGGGGCAGACCACCCCGCTTCTTGGCGAGTCTACGCTTGTTGGTCCGCCGGTAGATCTTAAATTAAAGCTTAAAATATTTTTTGCATGGAAAAATTGTTCTATTTTAGGAATGCCTCCCCCTACTCCTACAAAATATTTTCCAGTATTTAATAAACTTTTAGGAATTTGGCAACGACTGATGTAAGTTCCAGGAACCCTTTTTTCGCCGGCAAGTTTGCCATCATCATTATCCGTGGAGTGAAATATGGTAAGGCCATCTTCATTTTTAATGTCGGCATCAATAACCAAAGTGGATAATTCTTTTTTTATTTTATACTCTATTAACATATATATATCTTCAGTGGAGCCAAAATCCGCACTGATATCTCCGTTTTGATCGGTTAATTTAACGGAAATTAATTCAACAAAATCATTTGCCAAAAAATCATTCTTGCTATGTTTATATTCTCCAATAGTGGTATTACCGTTAGTTTGACTTAGGTAGTAACTTATTATTTCATCTGTCTTGCCCCGTTTTTTAATCATCCCATTTTCTAATAGAATGCACCTTTCACAAAGGTTTTGAATCGCCGCCATATTATGACTGACGAATAAAACGGTCCTGCCTTGTTTTTTGGCCACTTCATTCATCTTCCCAAGACACTTTTTTTGAAAACTGACGTCTCCCACGGCAAGCACTTCGTCGACTATTAAAATATCCGGCTCCATGTGTGCAGCCACAGAAAACGCAAGCCTGATATACATGCCGGACGAATAACGTTTTACCGGAGTATCAATAAATTTTTCAATTCCGGCAAATTTAATTATATCGTTAAGCTTCGCTTTAATTTCTTTTTTGGTCATTCCCATAATAGCTCCGTTCAGAAAAATATTTTCGTATCCCGTTAATTCCGGATGGAATCCCGTGCCGATTTCCAGCAAAGAAGCTACTCGTCCTCTGATTTTGATTTCGCCAGTTGTCGGGAATGTGATTCTGGAAATAATTTTTAAAAACGTGGACTTGCCGGCGCCATTAGCTCCAATTATGCCGATGGCTTCTCCCTTTTTGATATCTAAATTTATATTTTTTAATGCCCAGAATTCTTCTCTAGTATTGTTGCCTAGTATGGTATTTTTGAAAAATCTGAATGGGTTTTTAGTAATATTGATAAGCGTATCGCGCAGTGTGCCATAGCGTTCTTTTTGGCGCATAATGCGATATTTTTTTGATATATTTTTTATTTCAACGACTGACATATATTTTTTGTAATTTTATACCAAATCCGCAAAATGTTTTTCTGTTTTTTTAAAATAAATTATTCCAAAAATTAATACCGTTAAACAAATCAAACCAGAAATGAGCAATAAAAACCAATTAATTGATGATGTTCCCAATATTGCCGCACGAGCTGTCTGAATAACTCCGGTCATGGGGTTTATGGCCATAATCCACGAATATTTTTGTAATATGCTCGTGGGATAAATAACAGGGGTAACAAACATTAATGTTTGGATTAAAAAAGGCAGAATATGGGGCACGTCCCGGTATTTAACGTTTATTGCCGATAAAAAGATGCCCAGTCCGCAAGACATTGTTAGTGTTATTAAAATTAAAATTGGCAGAATCAATAAACCAATCAGTCCAGGAATAAAATGATAATAAAACATCATACCAATTAGAATTATCGAAGCAATTAAAAAATCAACAAAATGAGGAATTATTGAAGAAATCGGCAGAATTAAACGTGGAAAATAAATTTTCGTAAATATGGCTCGGCTGCTGACCAAGCTATTGCTAGATTCGGATAAAGACGCGGAAAACAACTGCCAAAACAATAGACCAACATAAACAAATATAGGATAAGGGATATTATCAGAAGGAACTTTCATTAGTCCGCCGAAAAAGACACTAAAAATAATCATGGTAATAAATGGTCGGAAAATTGCCCAGAGAACACCTATTGCGGTTTGTTTGTATCGGACTTTAAGATCGCGCCAAGTAAAGAAATAAAGCAATTCTTTATATATCCAAATTTCCTTTAAGTCTTGTAGGCTAAATCTCTTTTGAGGTTTTATGATTATGAGGTTTTCCATACTTGTTCTTTAATCCAGGAATATGTTTTAGTTAGACCATCTCGTAGGGAAAACTGGGAGTTCCAGCCCAAAGAAGAAATGCGGTCAATGCGGAAATTTCTAGCTTTTACCCCCACTGGTCCATTTATATGTTTAAGATTTACTTTCTTGTTGGAAATTTCGGCAATTGTTTTCGCTAATTCGTCTACGCTCACATATTCTTGTCGGCCGATATTCACGCCGTTTTCTAATTCAGAATCCATAAGCATACGGATTCCTTCAATCATATCATCAATGTAAGTATAAGCACGCATAGCCGTGCCATCGCCCCAAATTTCAATAGTGTCATCGTCTTTGGCTTCAGCAATTTTACGGCACAATGCAGCTGGAGCCTTTTCCCTTCCGCCTTTCCATGTGCCCTCTGGTCCATAGCAGTTTTGGAATCGAGCCAATCGAATAGCCAGACCAAAACGTCGGCCATAAGCCATGGCCATGCGCTCGGCATAAAGCTTTTCCCAGCCATATTCATTATCTGGTAATGCAGGGTAAGCGTCTTCTTCGGATAGTTCGGGCTCATTATATTCCATATTCCTATAAATGCAGGCAGACGAGGAAAAGAAATAACGCTTGACTCTGGCATCAGCGCTTGAATTAATCATATTAATATTGATTAAGGCGTTATTGCGCATAATTTCGCATTCAGCTGTATGAATAAATCCCATGCCGCCCATGTCAGCTGCTAATTGGTAAACTTCGTCAAAAATCTCGCCATTTGGGCCAAGAACAGCTGTTTGGCAATTTTTTTCTTCTCTTAGGTCTAGTATTAAAAATTCATCCGCAGCACTTGGAGAAAATTCATGTTTTTTTAAATCAACTCCGCGTACCCAATAACCTTCTTTTTTTAATTGTTTTACCAGATGGCCACCAATAAAACCACCTGCTCCGCAAACTAAAGCTTTTTTCATAGTATTTAAATTACCACTTCTTAATTTTAGTTTTTATATCTTTTTTAAGCTTCTGATAAATTGATACTGCCTTTCTTTCAACTTTAGGCGAGACGAGTCGGAGGATTTCCTTTCCCATAATTCTGTATTGACCACCGACTTTATTGGCTTTAATGATACCTTTTTTGAGCAGGCGCTTTATGGTGCTGTCGCTTACTTTCAAGAGTTCTTTGGTTTCATTGGTAGTGTATATTGAGTTTGAATTTACCTCTTTTTTCATATTGATTTAATTATATAGTAGTAAAAATGATAGTGTCAATAGGTGTCAAATGGTGTCAGGTACTTATCTGTGGACAAATAAAAAAAAGAACAATAGATGTTCTTCTTTTATTTGTTATTAATTTTCTACAGTGTTTAAACATATCTTATTAGAAAGTATGCTTTGTTTAAAATATTTCGGATTTATTGTTCTTTTTCGGCGAACACAATCAATAAAGTATTCACAGGACATAACCAAAGATTCAAAATATAATTTTTCACTATTTAAAGATTTTTTAAAAATCAAAGGAGGATTGGTAAAAAATCCTTTTTTGTCAAAAACTTCCCTTGGTCCAAAAACTTTTATCTCGGTGGCATTTAATTCAATTAAACCGTTTGTATAAATAATTTGTGTGTTTTCTATAAATGGTATGCAATAGCTACAAGTCAAATTGAAATAACAATGGGTTTTAAAGCTACACGATAAATGACTTGTATCAATAGAATTGCCGTATGGAGAATAATTTTCGGATTTATAGCAAAAATTTTCCGGTGAGCCGAACAAAAAACTTACTAAATCAAAATAATGAATTCCCAACGTTTCTAGTACTCCGGTTTTGTGTAATTCTTTTTTTGCTCGCCAAGATGATTTATAAGACTTTTTGAAGGCCAATCCATGCCCAACCGTTGTTGCTATTCTTATGGGTTTTCCAAGATTATATTTTCGAGAGAAATTTTTTAAAACATCATTGAGAAAACTAAATCGCATATTAAAATTAAAATAAATTCTCTTTTTGTTTTTAATTGATATTTTGGCTAATGCATTTAATTCTTTCAGATTTGCAACTGGTGGTTTTTCGCAAAATATATATCCTTTATAGTTTTTCAATAGTTTTTTAATATAATTGAAATGACTATAATTTGGAGAGGAGATTACAATGCAGTCGCACGAATACATACCTTTTAAATTGCGCGTTGCAATCAGCTTCGATTTATTGGTTATTGAAATTTGTTTGAGGTCTATATTTTTTTCCGGATGATAAAAATAAGAAATCTCGCAATCTTTTATTTTTGAGAATATTTTGATTAAACGCATTGCGTGCCCTTTATATCCTATGAATCCGATTTTTATTTTCGGCATATCAATTTTCGCAGCGGTCGCAAGGGATATAGCGATTGCGATTTCCGCTAGCATGGTTATTTCTTAATTCAGAGAATTTTCCTCCAGTCCAAACTTCTCTGATTGATTTTTCTCGCACGTTTCCCATATTCAACTGGCTTTTATAGTCGTAGTCGCAAGGACTGACCGTGCCGTCATACCAAACATAAAGACTCCACCAAGGATTTGGACAGGGAGAGTTTTTGCCATTAGGTTTATTATTATACGTATCATGGAAATCTTCCATGGTAGCACAGACAACATTATCAACAATCGCTTTCCAAAATTCCATAAATTTTTCCGTATCGAAATTTTGATTGTATTTTACTCCACTAATCCGTGTTCTACACTTGGAATCAGGATAGAATTCAGTTCTGATTTTGTGAAATTGTTTTATATTATTAACTACTTGTTCGAAGTTGCCATTCCTGCGTATTTTTTCATACTCCTCCTTTGATGTTGCATCAACAGAAAAAACCAATTCAGTGACTTCGTTCTTCAATATTTGATGGCATTTTTCTTCATTAAGAAGCATAGCGTTGGTATTGAGCTTAATATCAAAGAATTTGCCTTTTATATATTCCAAAATTTCGCCAAATTGGGGATGGAGTGTCGGCTCGCCGCGGGATGCCATTGTCAATGATCCGCAATTTTCTTTTACTGCTTCATCTACAACTTTTTTGAACAAATCGACGTCAATTTGCCCCATATATTCGGGCTTGTTGAAAGTTGGATCTGACTGGAAACACATAATACATTTTAGATTGCAATAAGACATCAATTCAACCAAGAGATGCATTGGAAAGTCGGTTAGTTTTTTGAGCAGGGGATAGATTTTGAATTTATACCTGAAAATCAAATATTTTGTCCATAGAGATTTTTCATTCTGAGAGAGGAAATTATATTCATTTTCCTGAACGACAAATCCGCCTTCTGTTTTGGCGGTTAAGTCACTAATGAGTTTTTCTATGATTTCTTTTTCTTCGCTGGTTTTATTTCCAACCAAATCATCTTTAAGTTGATCAACAACGTCTTTTATGAATTCTTCGGTGAGCTTGCTGTTCGATAAATATTCTATTTTGATATTTTTCATAGTTTATTTTTCGCGGCTAGCCAGTTTTTCGAATGGATTTTCAGGATTGAACCAAATGGAATCTGTCGCTTCCAGTTTAATCAGTCCGGCGTTTTCCAATTTTTTAATAAATTCGAGCGTTTCTTTAAAATTGAGACCATTTTTTTCACAGATGTCAAAAATTGAAATTCTATTATTGAAATCATAGAGCATGATTTCAATGCTATTGGAAAGTTTGGGATTTATTTTTCTGTCGACCCATAAATTGTATTTTGAGAGATGCGGTACGCCGATATACTTTCTTATTATTTTTCTATCTTCGTTTAAGATAAAAATAATTTCCGAAAGTAAAGAAAGGAATTCCTCAGCTTGCGCAAAATCGAAATTTTCAAGAGAGTCGCCGCTCGTATGATAAAATGGAAAATGCCTCCAGTTGTTTTCGTCCTTTTGTTCCTCGGAACGTGAAAGAGAAATGCAGGGGATATCTACTCCGGGACTATTATAGAAACCATCGTCATTGACAACATGTTCAAAACAATTTCCGAATATAGTTTTATTGCCGGAATTTTTTAAGACATATTTAGCCACTCTATCTATTCTGGAATCTTTCCATTTTGAATATTGTAGTGCCATTGATAGATTTGGCGTTCCTGGCATGTCGCAAAAGATTCCGCCGAGAATGTTGTCTATTTGTTTATAATTGTGATGCAGATAGGCGATAGAACCTATTCTCTCTGGTAAAAATTGAAATCTTAAAGTATATTCAGGAGTGGTTTCTTTTAATTGTTCTGCAAGTTTAATGAGTACGGCTGCTCCGGCTAGACCATCATTGACCTGTGCCGGATGATCTATATGCGCCATTATGATTATGGATTTTTCACTTTTGCCTTTTATTATATATTCTCCCACTAAGAGATTGTCATCGACATATTCCGAATCTATAAATACTTCGAAAGAATTACCTTGAATTTTATCTCTTTGATTTTTACTCATACAAAATCCCCAATTCAAATCATAGAATTTAAATTGATAAGGGATTGAATCAGGACAATCTTCGGCAACGCAGATTTTTTTCAGCAATTCTTCTTTTTTTAATAATGTTTTTTTAACAGACAGAGAGCCGATTGTCACGTGCAATGGATGTTTTTTCCAATCCAATATTTTTTCACCCATTTCGTTTTTAATATAAGCATCGCGAATGATCCATTTTTTAGGAAGTACCCATCCGAAGCACCCAGTGCTCGTCGGATATTTATGAATTATCAATGGTATCCTTTGATTAATTACATCAAGGGTTTTTTCAAAATCTTCGGATACAATTGATCGATTTAAATTGGCTGTTTTAGATAGGAAGTCTTTCATATTTTATCGTCCGCCACCTCGGAGAATAATATTAATTGTTTTAAGGATAATACTCAAATCAAAGATAAATGATCTGTTTTTAATATAATACAAATCGTATTGAACTTTCTCAAAATTATCTGCAACGGATGAACCATAGCCGTATTTTATCTGTGCCCAGCCGGAAAGACCCGGCTTTATTAGGTATCTTTCTTGGTAGAAGGGGATATGTGCTTTAAGTTCTTGATGAAATTCCGGTCTTTCTGCCCGTGGTCCGACAAAACTCATTTCTCCTTTAATAATAATCCAAAGCTGTGGCATTTCATCCAATCTCGATTTTCTTAAGAAGTTTCCGAATTTGGTAATTCGGGAATCTTTTTCCGAAGTCATTTTTGGCCCGTCTTTTTCCGCGTCTTTTACCATTGAGCGAAATTTCACCATTTTGAATGGCCTACCGCCTTGCCCGACCCTTGTTTGTGTGTAGAATATTTTGCCTCGTGATTCCAATTTGATAATAATAGCGATTAATGGCCAAAACGGCAAACTGACAGTTAAAAGCAATATCCCAAAAACAAAGTCAAATAATCTTTTGGCGATTTCATAAGATTGTTTTTTTCCTTGAGATATATTTTCCAAGAACCATACTTGGTTTATGGCAGCCAATGGAATTTTTTTTGTTATATCTTCGTAGAATTCTGGCAGATTCACAAAATCGATTTTATATTTAATGCATTCAAAAAGATTTTGGATTAAATCCTGGTATCTGTAAACTTCCGGTGTGACAATAGCCATGCTTATCTTTTCCTGTTGCAGGGTTTCCCTCAGGTTTTTAAATCCCTGCGTTATTTTTATCTCCGGCAACTCGGTTCGGTCGACTTGCTCGTGGTCTATGATAATCAGTTTTAGTTTATATCCCAGTTGGGGATTCTTGATTATCTCTTTTGCCAGTTCTATGGCCTGGGGATTGTATCCGATGATTGCTATATTGGTTTTCAGCTTTAAAGATCCGGCCAATAAATTAAACAAATATCTCCAGCCGTAAAACAGGATTATAAAGAATACAATATTCAAAGCCAAATTCGTTTTTGGCGTAATTGAAGACACGATAAATCCCGGTATGATGTAGAAAAATGCGATTGAAATTAATCCACCAATAATTAACGCTCTTATCAGGGCCGAAGAAAAAGCAATATTATTTTTGGCAATATCCAATTCGTAAAGGTTGTGAATATAAAAAACAATTATCCAGAATAAATAGATAATCGAAAAAGGGATAAAGTGGGCCTGGAAAGTATTCAAATTAAGCTCTTTATAGCGGACTACAAGAGCAATGGCCAAAGAAACGTACAAAATAATCAAATCCCCGACAAGAAGGACTAATTTTTTCGTTTTCATATTGGTTTTATTCTATCTCAATTTATTTTTTTTGACAATAGTTTGACATGAAATTTATGTAAACATATAATTATTGTATTATGGTTATTTCTGAAGCTTTTGTAAAAATACTCCGCTGGGGAATTTTTATTTCCTTGTTTTTACCATTAGTGATTTTTTCCCAATATTTATCGCCGTTTCATTTTGGCAAAGTGGTTATATTTCGGGCATTGGTAGAAATAATGGCGGTTTTTTATATTTCGTTGATTATTACCGATAAAAAATATCGGCCAAAATGGACACTGGTTTTAACCAGTGTTTCTATTTTTACATTTTTGTATTTTTTCAGTGGCTTAGTAGGAAATAATTTTTATTCCAGTTTTTGGGGGACGATTGAGAGAATGGGGGGAATTTTCAGTTTTCTGCATTATTGGGTCTACTTTATAATTTTGATTAGTGTTATTAAAAAAGAGGTTGACTGGAATAAAGTTCTTAAAGTCTCGGTTTTGGTCGGGTTTCTTTCTATTCTTTTTGCTTACGGTCAGCGTCTGAAATTGGGCAATTTTTTCGTTGGCTGGCAGCATGGTAACAGAGTAATTGGCACGATCGGCAATCCTGCTCTTTTTGCGGGTTATCTTTTATTTATTTTGTATTTGGCGATTTTATTCTTATCAAGAAAGACAACTCCTTCATGGCAGAAAGGATTTTTCGCTGCCGTGCTTATTTTGGGTATCCCGGTTTTATTGATGACAGGGGTGAGGGGTGCGATTATAAGCCTTTTCGGCAGCCTTGTGCTTTTGGCATTGTTTTTCATCTTTTCTCAGAAAAATCGAAAAATAAAAATCTTTTTATTGGTAGCAATTATTGTTTTCGTAATTTTCAGTACCATTATCTGGTTAGAGAGGAATAAAGATTGGGTTCAAAACAATGATCTATTACAAAGGATTACTGATATTTCTTTAAAGAGTGAAACTATCCAAACTAGATTATGGTCATGGGAAAGCGCAATCAATGGCTGGAAGGAAAAGCCGATTTTGGGATGGGGTCCAGAGAATTTTACTTTTCTGCATATGAAATATTTTGACTCTCGTCATTTTACCGGCTTGGGTTCTGAAACAATCTGGGACAGGGCCCATAATATAA
Source organism: Minisyncoccota bacterium (assembly GCA_035528175.1). Taxonomy (GTDB): domain Bacteria; phylum Patescibacteriota; class Minisyncoccia; order RBG-13-40-8-A; family RBG-13-40-8-A; genus JAHILA01. The sequence continues at coordinate 35,264 of DATKZC010000025.1, read as the reverse complement.
TTTTGGAAATGCTTTCAACTATGGGCATAGTTGGTCTTTTAAGTTATATTTTCATTTTTTTCAGCATCTTTTATATTCTGATTAAAAAATTTAAGCAAAAGCAAATCGAGAATTCTGATTTTGGCATAATTATAGCAATGCTTATTGCCTATATTGGACAGAATCTGTTTATCTTTGACACATTTGCTAATTATTTTTTATTCTTTTTAATATTGGGATATATCAACCGCCCATATTTGCCGGAGCAAGAAGAAGATGTTCCAGTGACAAAAGATCCTTCTATTTTTCTGACTACAATTCTGTTAATTATTGCCATAGTATTAATATTCCAAACTGGAATAAAACCGGCAAAAGCCAATTATGCTTGCACTAGAGCAATTGTAGCTGGCCAAAAAGGAGAGGCGAATGAAGCTTTCCAGTATTACAAAAAAGCGATTGATTATGACAGCCCTCAAGTAAATTATGATATCAGGCATAAACTTGCCGTTTTTACTATACAGGTTATTGAAGCACAAAGACAGAAGGATAAAACCATTGATGTAAATTTGGCGCATTATACAATTGAACAAATGAAGAAGAACATCGAAAAATTCCCTTTAGATACAACGCCTTATCTTTATGTTGGAAGAATGTATATTCTTTTAATTGATGAGGAGGCGGATACGGCTGGTAAATTAGCAGAAGAATTCATCGGCAAAGCCCTGGATTTAAATAGAAAGAATCCAAGAATATGGTATGAACTTGGACAAGCGCAATTATCACTCGATAAATATAAAGAAGCTTATGATAGTTTCAAGGAAGCATTAAACATTAATCCACAGGTAGCCATCTCTTACTGGTTTTTGGGTATGGCTGCTTATGAAAATGGCCGTTACGATTTAAGCCATTACCAGGAAGCCGCTCAACTTGTTGAAAAGGCGATAGTAATGGGATACAATTACAAAAGCAGTATAAATGATTTGATGCGTTTAGTTTATATTTATGATAAAATCGGGAATTATAGTAAAATTGTAGAAGTTTACAAATTGGCAATATTAAAACAACCGAACAACGCCCAGATGCATGCTTCTTTGGCAGCTGCGTATGCTAAAATTGGAGATTATGAAAATGCCAGAGAAGAAGCGTTAAAATCAGCTGAAATTGATCCGAATTTTAAATCAGACGCTGAAAAATTTATTAATTTATTACCGCGTTAAAATAATAAACAGATGAATAAAAAAACATTAATTATTCTAGGGATATTATTTATCATATTGGCAGGGTTGGTTCTGGCTTATTTTTTTATTTTTAAAAAGACGTCGCCAGAGCAAAACGCACAAACCGAAATAAATAAAGATGGTTTTGTTATTCAATTACCAGGGGGGTGGGTTGAAGTAGAAGCTGTGATGGGTTCTTTTGCAACAGCGATGAATAACAAGGAACAGATTAATAATGCAGATGCTGCGAAAATAGGTTTTAGGAGTTATTACTCTGTTGTTTACGATACTTTTAATGAAAAAACCGATAATGACTATCTGGAGAAAATAGAAACTTCTTTAAAGGGAAATTTTCCAGAAGTAAAAATATCAAAGGAAGAAGACAAAAATATGGATGGCGAACCAATTTATTTTATGGAGGCAGACATTATTCAGCAGGATATTGACTTTAAAGTTTTATTGGCTGTAAACATTAAGGATAAGGATGTCTGGATAATCTCATTCAATACGCTTAAAGAAAGTTGGGATGAATACAAAAATTTGTTTCATCAGATTGCGGGAAATTTTCAGATTAAGTAATTAAATATAAAACATGGAAGATACAAATAAAAGCAAAAAAATCAACTGGGCTATAATTGCGCCCGTTATTTTAGCTGTAGTTGTTGCAGTAATTTTCATCTATCTTGATTATCAGAAACCAGGAGACGACCCAAATCCACCAAATAATTCAACTTCGGAAGAATATAAGCCAAAACCAATTTCTCTTAAAGATAATCTTAGGCGCTCTGAAGTAATTACGGATTTCTCCAAATATGGCTGCGCAAGCCCGGCAACCATTGAGCCGACAACAACAAAAGAACCAGATAAAATTTGGGCAATATCTAAAAATGGCGAATCTAATACTATTAGTTTAGGTAAATACAAAATTAAAAATCCCGTTAATACAATTTTAGATATCCGTAAACTTTGGTTATATTTTTTTAGCGATAAATTAAGCATCAGAGAAGACAAGGTTTATGCTTTGGAAAAATCATATGTCTCTAAAATGACTTTAGTGGTGAACGGTTATGAGCAGGAAATAAAATTAGGTGGTACAGAATATATGCTCATAGAACTCTCTGATTATCCTTTGGGTGATATTTATCCTTATGACAGAGAAACATTTTTGGAATTTGAGGTTTTGATTGAACTGAAACTCAGCGAAAACAAATCTCTGGAATTTTTAGACGGAGCCGATATCTCTCCAATGTTTAAAATTTTCGCTCTTGGATGTCAGGAATTTGACAAGGATATTATCATAGACGCCGAATTTTCTTACTAGTGCTTGACAACGAATTTTTTACCTGCTAGTATATAAACAGTTGAATGGGTGATCCCGCAAGGGAAAACTCTATACTTGGGGAAAAACGTCTGGCTTTTAGTCGACGTTTTTCTTTTTACCCCGAGCGAAGTCGAGGGGTTTGACACACATTATTCGTATCAGCTATACTTAAACTATAGATTGTGTTGCTTGAGGAGTCCGGGAACTAGTACCCATTTAATACCAAGTATTGGGGTTTTACTTTCCCGGCTCCTTTGGCAACGCAAAATTTTTATGATTTCCCTTTTAAGAAAAAATAAATTTTTATCAATCCTGCTGGTTTCAGGCGGGATTTTTATTATTTGCAGTTGTTCTGTTTTTGCTGTTTTTGAAGTCGGCGATAGCAGTGAATTTTTTGTTGATTCATCTTTTGATTATGAAACAAGAACAAAAATAGCAGCTACCTTGCAAAAGGTTTCTGCTAATGCTTATTTTTATGTTGAAGATCCATTTTGGCAAGAATTGTCTTTGGTCCAGCAAGGTTCTTTTCTTGATGGACTAGATGACATTGCTGTCCAATTTAATGAGAAAACATATCCTTCTTTGAGATATATTTTTGGCTCGGAATGGAATCCTGGAATTGATAACGATGAAAGAATTACAATTCTCCTCACACAGTTAAAAAAGACAGCAGGAGGATATTTTAATGAAAGAGATGAAGTCGCCAGCTTACAGGAACCCACTTCCAATAACAGAGAAATGATTTATATTAATGTCAGCCAGGTTGGCACTAGTTTAGTTCACGGTTTGATTGCTCATGAATTGCAGCATATGATTAATTGGAATCAAAAACAAAGACTTAATAATGTCCAAGAAGATATTTGGCTTAATGAATTAAGGAGTGAATACGCTTCAACAGTAGCTGGATTGGATAGCGATTACGTAGGAAGCAACTTAGAAAGGCGCGTTGAAGATTTTCTTTTTCAACCATCAGATTCTCTGACCGAGTGGAAAGGCGACAGGTATGATTATCCATCAGTGAATCTTTTGGGCCATTATCTGGCTGAGCAGTTCGGAGAAGATATTTTTTCTTTAATGATAAAAAACAATAAAGTTGGAATCTACAGCATTGAACAGGCGTTAAGAGAAAAAGGATATAGTTCTACTTTTTCTCAGATATTTAATAATTGGGCAATTGCTAATTATCTGAATGACAAATCAATTTATAGCGGCATATACGGCTACAAAAATCCGTATTTGAAAGGAAATGTCCAGATTTCACCAATTACTTACAGCATCGTATCAGCAAACGTAATTAATATTGCGCAGCAGGTAAAAGATTGGTCGCCATATTGGTATCGTTTTGTTAATAAACAGGATGCAAGCACTATTGCTAAAGATTTGGAAATTGAGTTTGAAGGTTTTATGGGACAGGGTGATTTTAATGTTTATTATATTGTTGATTATATAGATCAGCAGACAGTGGTTGGAAAATTAACCTTAGAAAATCAAAGCGGAATCCTGAAAATACCTGATTTCAAAACAAGAGTTGATTCAGTTACGATTGCTATCTCTAATCAATTTAAGAAAAGCGATTTTCAAAACAATGAACCGACAAATCCTTTTATTCTTTCCGCATTTACGGATCTTTTTGATGAGCCGGTTGAGCCACCTGGAGAAGAATTGCCCAAGCCAGAAGATTTTGGATTAAAAGAAGGAGATTTAATCAGGGCAGTTGGTGATTTTGATATTTTCATCATTAGCCAATATGGCTACAAAAGATTATTTCTTAATCCTGCTATCTTTAATATGTACGGCCATTTGACTGGCGGATGGAAAGCAGTTAAAACCGTTAGTCCGGAAGTAAGAGACGCGTTCAAGACATCTAATTATTATAGGTACGTAAGCGAAGACAAAGTTTATAAACTGGAAATATCCGGCGAGGATACAGGAATTTTAAGTTGGTTAAACATAACCGGCGAGAACTTTCTATCTCAAGGCGGAAAACCGGAATCAATATTTATAATTAACAAATCAGAATTGGACTGGTATCCAAAAGGAGAAGATAAAACGACATTATAAAATGTTTGAGAAATTATTCGGAGACCCGAATAAAAGGTATTTGAATAAAATCCAGTTGATTGTTGATGAAATAAATAAGCTTGAATCTCAATTCGAGCTTATTTCAAATGAGGAATTAAAACAAAAAACTTCTGAATTTAAGAATAGATTAAACCCCTCGACTGCGCTCGGGGCAAGGTCAGAGACCTTGGATGATATTTTGCCAGAAGCATTTGCCTTAATTAGAGAAGCAGCCAAGAGAACATTAAATCAAAGGCATTTTGATGTTCAGCTTATGGGCGGAATAATTTTACACCAAGGAATGATTGCTGAAATGAAAACAGGAGAAGGCAAAACCTTGTCTGCAACCCTGCCATTATATTTAAACGCCTTGGAAGGCAAAGGAGCGCATTTAATCACAGTTAATGATTATTTGGCAAGGAGAGATGCAGTGTGGATGGGGCAAATATATAATTTTCTTGGATTGAGCGTTGGATGTATAAACCATGAAACTTCTTATATTTACGATCCCGCCTTTGCCAAGGCTTCGGCGGGCAAGCCGGAATTAAAATTAGACGAGGAACGTGATAAATTGGGCGGATTTAAGGTAATTGATGATTTTTTAAAACCGATCTCGAGAAAAGAATCTTATAATTGTGATATTTTATATGGAACAAATAATGAATTCGGATTTGATTATTTGCGGGACAATATGGCTTATGATAAGGATAATATGGCGCAAAGAGTTTTTAATTATGCAATTGTTGATGAAGTAGATAGTATTCTAATAGATGAAGCCAGAACTCCTTTGATTATTTCCGCTCCGGATGTGGAATCAGCCCAGCTTTACAAGAAATTTTCCAAAATCGCTTCGCAATTAAAAAGGGATATTGATTTTAAAATTGATGAAAAAATGCGCGCAGCTACTTTAACTAATGAGGGTATGGATAAAGTGGAAAAAGTTTTGGGAGTTGGGAATATTTATGATGAAGCCGGAATCCAATTAGTGCATCATTTGGAGCAAGCTTTACGCGCAGAAGTTTTATTCAAAAGAGATAAAGATTATGTAGTTAAAAATGGGGAAGTAATTATTGTTGATGAATTCACCGGCAGGCTGATGCCTGGCAGGCGTTATTCCGGCGGGTTGCATCAGGCATTGGAAGCAAAAGAAAATGTACAAGTGCAGAAGGAATCGAAAACTTTGGCAACAATTACTTTCCAGAATCTTTTTAGGATGTATAACAAATTAGCTGGAATGACAGGAACTGCATTAACCAATGCTGAAGAGTTTGATAAGGTTTATAAGTTGGACACTATAGTTGTGCCGACTAATAAGCCGATGATTAGGAAAGATTTGCCAGACAAGATTTACAAAACCGAGCAGGGGAAATTTAAAGCGATTGTTCAGGAAATAAAAGAACGCCATAAAAAAGGCCAGCCAGTTTTGATAGGCACGATTTCTATTGAAAAAAACGAGTACTTGGGAATGCTCTTAAAAATAGAGGGAATACAATGCGAAATTTTAAATGCTAAACAGCACGAGGGGGAAGGCGCGATTATTGCCCAGGCAGGAAGATTAGGAGCCGTGACGGTTGCAACCAACATGGCAGGTCGTGGAGTTGATATTGTTTTGGGAGGTAATCCCCAAGACCCCGAACAGAGTCGAAGAGTTTGTGAATCCGGAGGGCTTCATGTTCTTGGTACTGAACGCCATGAAGCAAGAAGAATTGACAATCAATTAAGAGGAAGATCCGGTAGGCAAGGCGATCCTGGTTCTACCGAATTTTTTGTTTCATTGGAAGATGAATTGATGCAGAGATTCGGTTCAGAGAGGATTAAAACCCTGATGGATGCTTTAAAAATTCCCGAGGATCAGCCGATTGAAAATAAAATGATTTCATCGGCGATTGAAAAAGCGCAGGCAAAAATTGAAGGATATAATTTTGATATTAGGAATCATGTTTTGGAATATGACGAGGTGATGAATAAGCACAGGGAAACGATTTATAAAATGAGAAAAGAAATTTTATTCGAAGCAACAGATAAAGAGATGCATCAAAAAATTAAGGAATTAATGACAGAAGACGAGTATAAGCAATATTGTAATAAATTTGAGAAATCCGCCGTAAGCGCGGAGCGCAAACAGGCAGGCCCGCCACAATCCGAAGGTTTGGGCGGGGATGTTCCTGAAAATGAGAGAGCGGGATTGGAAAAATTTGTATCATTACGTTCAATTGATATGCTTTGGATGGAACACTTGGAAACAATGGAATGTTTACGCGAGAGCGTGCGTTTGCGCGCCTATGGACAGCGCGACCCATTGGTTGAATATAAAAACGAAGGTCATCGTTTATTCAAGCACATGCTGGAAGAAATTGATAATGCGATTGTTGAGATGTTGTTGAAAGTAGAATTAACCCGCCCGCAACGCCAGCAAGGTAGCCAACAAACAAAACATATTGGCCGCAACGATCCCTGTCCGTGCGGTTCAGGTAAGAAATATAAGAAGTGTCATGGGAAATAAAAAAAAGCCAGCGTTTTAATAACTGGCTGAAGGGTCAGTCTCCGAGATTTTATCTCTTGTAGGCGTCTCACGCACGCCTCGTTATTCGGACATTGTCCTACGCTGACACGAATGATTTTATATTAATCCCATCTTGAATAATTGTCAAATTTCGAGCTAAGAGGAATAAAAATATTGTAGCAAAAATAATATGATTAAATTAGGGAAATATAAACATTATAAAGGAAATGAATACGAGGTGATTGGTATAGCCAAGCATAGTGAAACGCAAGAAGATATGGTTATGTATCGGGCATTATATGGCGACAATCAGATTTGGGTACGCCCTTTAAAAATGTTTTTGGAAGAAGTTGAAATAGATGGCAAAAAAATCCCGAGATTTGATTATATCAAGAAATAAAAAATGCAAAATAAATTGTTATAAATATGCCTGAACCCGAAGTTAAATTTGGCGTTGCTGGTTTCCCCCCGAATTTTTTTAAAAGTGATTTTAAAAATAAGCGAGAAAATATTTTTCAATGGTTAAATTTTCTTGGTTTGAATTGGATTGAATTACAGAATACTTACGGAATTAAGATGCCTGATGAGCAAGCTATTAAATATAGAGAATTAGCCTCGCGATATAAAATTGGAATTTCAATTCATGCCCCTTATTACATTACTCTTGCAAGCAAGGACAAAGAAATAGTAAAAAGATCCCAAGAGAGAATTAAAAAAGCATTTCATCTGGCAGAACTAATAAACTCGCAGAGAATAATTTTTCATCCAGGACACTTTCCAGGCACTTCTGATAATGATAGAAAAGCAGGACTAGATAAACTTATTCAAAATCTAAATGAAATTAAGGACGACTTGCCGACAGAAAAAATTAAGATATATCCTGAAATATCAGGCAAGGTAAATCAATTAGGGTCGTTAATGGAGATTATAGAAATTTGTAACAAGGTCAACTTTGCAAGACCTTGTCTAGATCTGGCACACTTGCATGCACGCGAAGGAGGAATTTTAAAAGCTCCCGAAGACATATTGAACATTTTTGACACTATTGAAAAACATTTGGGCAAGAAAATGTTAAAACAATGTCATTTTCATATGTATCCAGTAGGAATAGATCATACCGGAGAGAAGGGTCATAAGGCATTTTCTGATAAAACAAAAGGTAATCAATTAGCTTTTTCAAAAGATGACTATTATAATGATGATAGATATTATCCTCAGGTCGAACCCTTTATTGACGCTATCTTAAAAAGAGGTTTGAATCCTGTTGTAATTTGTGAAGCCAAAGATACGCAGGATGAAGGAGCAATATTAATGAGAGATTATTTCATTGAGAAGAAGCGTCGCGGAAAATAAATGCGAAACTTTACAAAAATAATTTTTTGCTTTACAATAAAATTTCATGGCTTTTATAGACAGAAAACAAACAGTTGAAAAGGGGAATTATGCGGCCAAAGAAAAAAGTAAAATCCGGCTGATTGTGCTGGGGATTTTTATTTTACTTGTTTTAGCTGGCTCCCTGGATTATCCAGTATTATGGGATAAGGCAGTCAATTGGGTGAATTCTCAAATTGGATTCAATCTTCCAGAGTTTTACAAATTACCATTCAGATTAGGACTGGATTTACAAGGCGGGACGCATTTAGTTTATGAAGCGAACCTTGCTGGAATAGGAGAGATAGATAGAGATTCATCTATGGACGGAATTAGAGATTTAATTGAAAGGAGGGTGAATCTATTCGGCGTTGCCGAGCCATTAGTCCAGATTAATAAAGTAGGGGACTCCAACCGTCTGATTATAGAACTGCCTGGAGTTAGAGATGTCGCTGAAGCAATTGAAATGATTGGTGGAACTCCGTATCTGGAATTTAAAGAAGAAAATGCAGATGGAACAGATTTTACAAATACTTCTTTGACCGGCAGATTTTTGAAAAGCGCACAATTGGAATTTGATCAGACTACTTATCAGCCATATGTCACTTTGGAGTTTGATAATGAAGGTGCGAAAATTTTTGCTGATTTGACCAAGAAAAACATAGGCAAAAGATTAGCTATTTATCTGGATGGGGCGCCAATCAGTATTCCGGTTGTGAATGAAGAAATTCCGAGCGGCAAAGCTCAGATTAGCGGACAATTTACCCAGAAAGAAGCTAAGCAATTGGCTGAAAGATTAAATACCGGAGCCTTGCCAGTGCCGATTAACTTAATCGGTCAGCAGAGCATCGGAGCTTCTTTAGGGCACGATTCTCTGACCAAGAGTTTGAAAGCGGGAATAATCGGATTTTTGGCAATACTCTTATTTATGATTATTTCCTACCGCTTGAGCGGATTTTTTGCTTCCATTTCTCTGATAATTTATGTTCTATTGCTTTTGGCTGTTTTTAAATTAGTGCCAGTAACTCTTACTCTAGCTGGCATTGCTGGTTTTTTGCTTTCAATGGGCATGGCTGTTGATGCCAACATTTTGATATTTTCTAGAACTAAAGAGGAATTAAAGAATGGAAGGAATTATCTGGATGCTTTGACTAATGGCGTTAAGAGAGCATGGCCTTCGATTAGGGACGGAAATTTTACCACCATCTTGGTTGGTTTGATTTTATTTATTTTCGGCACTAGTTTTGTTAAAGGATTCGCCCTTACTTTGGTTGTTGGTAATTTAGTGAACATGTTTTCAGCAATCGTAATCACCAATTATTTAATTAAGTTTTTCTTCAGCATAAATGGAGAGAAAATTAAAAAGCTTTGGCTATAAATATGAATTTTCCCTTTGTAAAATATTATAAAATACATTACTTCTTGATTAGTATTCTTATTATTGCCAGCATAGCCTGTCTATTTATTTTGGGATTGAATCTTGGAATTGATTTTTTGGGTGGGACAATTTGGGAATTTCAATTTGAGAATAGGCCGGATAATGCTATTATTCAGGAAAAATTAAATAAATTTGATTTAGGTGAAATTATTATACAGCCAACAGGAGAAAAAGGCATTATTTTGAGATTTAAAGATATTGATGAAAATGTCCATCAGCAGATGTTATCCAGTTTGAATGAAATTTCAAAAGTTGAGGAAGGAAGATTTGAGAGTATTGGCCCGACAATAGGTAAGGAGCTGCGCAACAAAACAATTACCCTGATAGTCATTTCCTTGATTTCATTGCTTATTTATATTGCTGTTGCGTTCAGAAAGCTTTCCTGGCCAATCAGCGGCTGGCAATACGGGCTGGTTTCGATTATTACCCTGGCAATTGATGTTATTATTCCGGTTTTTGTTTTGATTTTGCTCGGAAAATTCAATAATGTTCAATTTAATATACCGATTGTGGCTGCTTTGCTTACTATTTTGGGTTATACCATGAATGATAAGGTAATTGTTTTTGATAGGGTAAGAGAAAATATTTTAAGAACAAGGTCGGAAGATTTTGCTGGGACAATAAATCAAAGCTTGAATCAGGTAATTAGCCGTTCGCTTAGTACTGGTTTTTGCACGCTTTTGGTTCTTTTTTCTATATTCTTTTTAGGAGGCGAAACGCTGAAATATTTTTCATTGACATTGATAATCGGAATTGTTGTAGGGACATATACTTCGCTTTTCATTGCTAGCGCTTTATTGATAAGTTGGGGTAGAAAAAGAATTGGTTCTTGACAGACAATTTTTAATGTAGTATATTAATCTTATAAGAATAAACATATGAACAAGAAATCAACAATTTCTAAAGATATTTCTAAAAAAATAGAAAAGGCGCTTTTATATTTGAGCAACCCGAGGGTCAGAGAGGTTATTGAGCGTCGATTTGGGTTAAAGAACGGTAAAAGCGAAACCCTGGAAGCTATTGGCCAAAACCATGGTATAACCAGGGAAAGAGTTAGGCAATTAGAAGAAAATGGGATAAAAATTCTTAAATCAGAAAAAGTTCTGCCATTTTTTGAGGCAGCTTTCGATTATTTGAATGATTTATTTTTCGCGCACGGCCATATTATGGGGGAGAATTATTTGTATCATGCTGCAACTGGAACAACCGAACCCCATACTTCAAGGGGTTATATTTATTTAGCATTGACATTGGGCGAGCCGTTCGAAAGAATAGCCAGAGATGAAAAATTCCATCCTTACTGGGTTGCTCACAAATCTGCCCGTCAGAAAGCCAAGGAAATTATTGATTTTTTAATTGACCATTTTAAGAAGCACGATAAAGTTTTTCATGAATCAGAAGTTTTTGATTTACTTTCCAGGAAGCATTCCAATATTCCCCCAAAAATGTTTTCTGTTGTTTTGGAAATCTCTAGAGAAATTAACAAAAATATTTTCGGAGAAATTGGTTTAAATTATTGGCCGGAGATTTCTCCGCAGGGAGTAAAAGACCGCGCCTATTTAATCCTTAAAAAAGAAGGCGAACCTCGCCATTTTACTGCTATTACTGAGTTGATAAATAAGATATTCGTAGATAAGCCGGCTTATACTCAGACTGTTCATAATGAATTAATAAAAGACCCAAGATTTATTTTAGTAGGAAGAGGAACCTATGCTCTTACTGATTGGGGTTATGAATCGGGAACAGTGGAGGAAGTGATTCAAAAGACTTTAGTTGAAAACAAAAAACCGTTAACCAGGAAAGAAATTATTGATTCTGTTCTGGCAAAACGGCAGGTGAGGCCAAATACAATCATTTTGAACCTTCACCGATCTCCAAAAGTAAAGAGATTGGAAAATGGAAAATATATTTTAGCTTAAAACAGCCTTAAAACAAGCAATTTAACTATTTCATGACTGAAATCCTTAATATTTATAGGGATATATTTGTGAGTTATTGGTGGATTATCGCACCAATAGCTCTTTTTTTATTCTTAAAGCATCTCTGGGTGAATTATCTTATTGTTAAATATATACGAGGTTTGGAATGGATTATTTTGGAAGTAAAATTTCCTAGAGATCTAATTAAAACGCCGAAAGCCATGGAGCAGTTTTTTGCTGGCTTGCACGCTGCTGAAAAGGGGAGAAAATTTAAAGAGAAATATATAAAAGGCGACCTTCCTCCATGGTTTAGCATTGAAATGCTTGGGCATGGCGGGGAGATCCATTTTTATATCAGAACCGAAGCAAAATACAGAAATCTTGTTGAATCACATCTTTACGCCCAATACCCACAAGCAGAAATAATAGATGCGGAGGATTATATAAACAGTATTCCGCCCGGCACTCCGACCGCGGATTTTGATGCCTGGGGCACAGAATTGATTTTAACCAAGCAGGATGCTTATCCTATTAGGACTTATCCGGTGTTTTTTGAGGAAAAAGAAGCAGAAGAAAGAACTGACCCCATTGCCGGACTTTTTGAATTTTTAAGCAGCTTGAATCCGAAAGAAAGCATTGCCATTCATATCTTAATCAGCCCAATCAGTCCAGTTACCGATAAACAATGGATAAAAGATGGGGAAAATTTGGTTGGAAATATAATTGGCAAAGAAGTAAAAGAAAGCAAGAAAGGATTAATGATAGTGGAAGAAGCTAGAAGCTGGCTTGAAGCGTTGGGTCAGGGTATTGCAAGATTTTTTGGCTTGGGGGGCGAGGAGGGTGCTGTTGGCGGGGAAAAGAAAGTCGAAAAAGTTATGCCGTTTTTAACCCCAGGTCAGAAAGAAGTTGTTTTGGCAATTGAAAGGAATATTGGAAAAATAGGATTTAAAACAATGATAAGATTTATGTATTGGGCGCCTAAAGATCTTTTTTCCAAGGACAAGCCAACAGTAGTAGCTGGATTTTTCAGACAATTTAATACCCAAAATCTAAATGGTTTTAAAATCAATAAAAAATCCACTCCTGGAAGGGGGAAAATCTTTAAAAGAAAAAGAGAGCCGGGACAGAGAAGATTTTTTGTGGGTATTTTCAAGAAAAGATTTTTTCCGTTTCATAAGCTCAAAACTAGGGGATTTGTTTTTAATATTGAGGAACTGGCAACAATTTTCCATCTTCCTGGGAAGTTTGTTGAAGCTGAAAGATTATCTAAGATTGAAGCCAAGAAAGGCGGACCGCCCAGCGAGCTTCCTATAGTCCAATAATATGATTGAAAACGAAATAACAATTTTAGGCGAAACAAATTTCCGCAACAAACGGACAAAATTTGGCATAAAAACAAAAGACAGGCGCCAGCATGTCTATGTCGTTGGTAAAACCGGTACAGGGAAATCAGAACTTCTGAAAAATATGGCAATTCAAGATATCCAAAATGGGCATGGCGTAGCAATTGTTGATCCGCATGGAGATTTTGCGGAAACAATGCTTGATTTTGTTCCGTCTAACAGGGTGAATGATATAATTTATTTCAATCCTGCTGATTTGGAATATCCTATTACTTTTAATATTATGGAGAATGTTGAGCCAGAATACCGTCATTTGGTTGTTTCTGGTTTAATGGGCGTATTTAAGAAAATCTGGCCTGATGTTTGGAGCGCAAGGATGGAATATATTTTAAGAAATGCGATTTTATCATTACTGGAATATCCCGGCTCAACTCTTTTGGGTGTTAATCGTCTTTTAGCTGACAAGGATTATCGCCAAAAAGTTCTGGAAAAGGTTACTGATCCCAGCGTAAAAGCGTTTTGGACAAATGAATTTGCCAAATATCCTGACCGATTCAGGGAAGAAGCAGTAGCGCCGATTCAAAATAAGGTCGGGCAATTTATTTCTACTCCCTTAATCAGGAATATTATCGGACAAGTTAAGTCGTCAATTGATATGCGGGAGATAATGGACCAAGGGAAGATTTTAATTGTCAATCTTTCAAAAGGTAGAGTTGGTGAGGACGCCAGTCAGTTGTTGGGAGCTTTGGTAATAACCAAATTACAACTTGCGGCTATGAGTAGGGTGGATGTGCTTGAACACGAAAGAAAAGATTTTTATCTTTATGTTGATGAATTCCAAACTTTTGCCACAGACGCATTTGCGAGCATTCTTTCTGAGGCCAGAAAATATCATCTCTGTCTGACTTTAGCCCATCAATATGTTGCTCAATTAGATTCTATGGGCGATAAAGGCAAAAATACTAAAGTAAGAGATGCGATTTTCGGCAATGTCGGAACTCTGATTACTTTCCGTGTTGGCGCAGATGATGCCGAGTTTTTGGAAAGGGAATTTCTGCCAGTATTTATTGCCGATGATTTAGTCAATTTAACAAAGTATACTATTTATTTAAAACTAATGATTGATGGTGTTGCTTCTCGGGCTTTCAGCGCTCAGACCATGGCTCCATCTACGGTTCCTAAAAAATCTTTTGAGGATAAAATTATTAAACTCTCCCGCGAAAGATATACCATATCGCGAAAAGCAGTGGAAGAAAAAATTGCTAGATGGAGTGAAGTGGCAGAAACAGAAGAAGAAGCGAAAAAATTTGAGGCAGTTTGTTCTGATTGCGGCAAAAAAACCAAAGTTGCTTTTAAACCAGATGGAGTAAGGCCGGTTTATTGTTCGTCCTGTTTACAAAAAGAAAGAGAGAAAAAACCAAATACTCAATCTCAGCCGATTAAAAAACAAAAGCCGGAAATTGACCTTGTTGGCATTCGTGAAGCAATCAAAAAAGCAGTAGGGGAAGACAAAAAAAAGTAGAAGGTTCAATTTTCTTTATTATTTATTCATAGTATAATAGTAAATGACATCACAAGATCTTCGCAATATTACAGATGCTCGATTAACGACAATTAATACACTTATATCTGCAAAGGATTGGGGCATGGCTGCATATATGATGGGCTATGCATTAGAATGTGCTCTAAAGGCAGTTATTTGTAAAACTCTTCACTTATCTGATTATCCAGATTGTCCTCAAAAAAATTTTTCGTCTGAAAAAATACCTACCTTTTTTAGAGCTCACGAATTTGAAACCTTATTAATATTATCCGGTATGGTAGATGTTTTGGGCTACGATGGAGAGTTATATGAAGATTGGTCAGGATTCACACAGGAGTTTCATGGAAATTGGCCTACATTAAGATATACTTTAGATCCTGGTTGGGATGAGATTAAAACAGCTAGGGTGCATAATAATCTTAAAAATTTAATTAATCGTATAAAAAAACAATGGGAAATATAACAGAAAAATTTCAGAAGATATTATCCGAGATTAAAGCCTCAAAAGGTGATGTTGTTTTATTTGCGATTATGAAAATAGATGAATTAACAGACAAATGGACGGTTATATTATGTGCTTCTTGGGCTACAGAAGCAAATAGAGGAGAAATATTTAAATTTACGAAAGGATTATTAGATGGTCATCTTGATTCAGAAGAAAGAAAATCCATAGCACGAATTGGGATTTTTCGAAAAGAAGATCATATAATACAAGCGTTATTAGACTTTAAATCCGAAACCAAAATATCAGAGGATACACAGATTAATGGTTCCTTGGTTCATGAAGCATATATTTTTGCTTCTAATCGAGAGGACAAAGTAGTAGAGGAGGAAAAAGAATAACCATTGACAAAAATAATTGTATGTGCTAAGCTGATAATAGTCATAAAACTGATTATTATCAGTTTTAAATTACAATAAAAAAACAAAGGAGGAAACAATGGAATTGATTCAGAGAAACAGGATGCTTTGGAGGATTCCCTTAGTCGTGGCGATTCTCTTCGCCATGTTCTTGGGAGTCTGGCATGTGGCATCCAACGAAGCTATGCTCACCATGATTTTTGAGTTTATCATGACCGTGATCATTGCTCCGACAGTCTTTGTTTTAGGCATGGCGCTGCTCGTTGGCTTTTTTATTGTTATATATCGAAATTTGGATCGAGGATTTGAGATTCTGTGCCTTATATTTTCCAAACAAACCCTGACCGGGGTTTTTACCTGGCTTTCCGGAAAGTGAACTCAAACCCGCTAAGTAGCAAAAGCGAACAGCGGGTTTTTTTATTTTAAAATTATGCTATAATAAAATCATATGGATAATTTAGAAGAAATAAGGAAAATTAGAATAGAAAAACTTGAAAATTTGAAAAAAGCTGGGATTAATGCGTATCCGGCTGAGGTTTTGCGTACGCATACAAATAAGGAGGCAATTAATGATTTCAAAAAACTGGCAAATAAGAGAATTACTTTAGTTGGCAGGGTGCGTTCAATTAGGGAGCACGGGGGTTCGACTTTTGCGCATATCGAAGATGGTTCGACTTCGCTCACCACAAGTGTGCAGATTCAAGTTTATTTTAAAAAAGACAAAATTGGCGAAAAGAAGTATAAGCTGTTTTTGGAAAATGTGGATATCGGCGATTTTATCCAAGCAACTGGTAAATTATTTTTAACGAAAAAAGGCGAGAAAACTTTATTGGTTTCGGATTGGAAAATTTTAACCAAATCTTTATTGCCATTGCCGAGTGAATGGTATGGGTTAGAAGATGTTGAAGAAAGGTTCAGAAAAAGATATCTGGATTTAATGATAAATAAAGAAGTTAAAGATAAATTTATAAAGCGGTCGGAAATTATCAAAAAAATCAGAAAATTATTGGATGAAAATGGATTTTTGGAAGTTGAAACTCCAATGCTACAAACAATGGCTGGTGGAGCAAATGCTAGGCCGTTTGAGACGCATTTGAATGCCTTGGATATGGATTTATATTTAAGAATTGCGCCGGAATTGTATTTAAAAAGGTTATTAGTTGGTGGATTTGAAAAAGTTTATGAATTAAACAGAAATTTTAGAAACGAAGGCATGGACAGGGAACATAATCCAGAATTCACTATGCTGGAGTTTTACGCAGCTTATTGGGATTATAATAAAATGATGGATTTTACGGAAAAATTATTAGGTTCACTGGATAAGAAGGTTTTCGGAAAAAAGTTTAAAAAAGCGGAATACAGCAAAATTGTCGGTAATAAAGATGAAAAAGAAGTTTTTGCAAAAATTAAAGAACCTACTTTTATAATCAATCACCCGATTGAAATTTCGCCTCTGGCGAAACCTCTTCGACAAGCTCAGGGCAAGAATCAAAAAGTAGAGAGATTTCAATTAATTGTTAATGGATTGGAAATTGCCAATGGATTTTCCGAATTAAATGACCCATTTGACCAAGTGGAGAGATTTAAAGCGCAGGAAATAGAGAGGAGGGGAGGAAATCTGGAAGCACACCAGTATGATAAGGACTTTATTGAAGCGTTGGAATACGGTATGCCGCCAGCTGCGGGCATTGGCGTTGGCATTGATAGATTAACGGTTTTATTGACTAATTCAAGAACAGTACGGGAAATAATTTTATTTCCGACAATGAAACCAAAAAACAATGATTGATATTAAATTATTACGCGAAAATCGAGAAAAAGTGAAAAAGGCCTGCGAAAACAAAGGCGCTAAAATTGATATTGATAAAGTTTTGGAATTAGATAAAAATAAAAGAGAGGTAATTAAAAAAACAGAAGAATTAAGAGCTCAACGAGCAAGAACGGAATATGCTCCAGAAAAAGAGGCAGAATTAAGAAAACTAAAAGACGATATAAAAAAGGGGGAGCAAAAACGAGATGAACTCAATTTAAAGTTTCAGGTTTCGTTTAATCAAATACCCAACCTGCCCTTGGACGATGTGCCAATTGGCAGCAATGAAACAGGAAATAAAGTTATTAAAGCAGTCGGCAAAACAGAAAAAGGACTAAGGGATTATATGGAAATAGCTGAAAAACTGGATATTATAGACGTGAAACGCGCAGCTAAAACTTCTGGCTCGCGTTTCGGATATTTGAAAGGCGATTTAGCGATTCTGGAATTTGGATTAGTGCGATTAGCTTTTGATGTTTTAGGAAAAGAGGGATTTATTCCGGTTATTCCACCAGTAATGATAAAGCCGGAAATGGCCAAGGGCATGGGTTATATAGAGCAAACGAACAGCGAGGAAGCATATTATATCAATAGCGATAATCTTTATCTTATAGGCACATCAGAACAATCATTGGGCGCAATGCACGCGGACGAAATTTTTAATGAAAATGAATTGCCAAAAAGATATGTTGGATTTTCAACCTGCTTTAGAAGGGAGGCGGGTTCTTATGGCAAGGATACAAAAGGAATTTTAAGAGTTCATCAATTTGATAAGGTTGAAATGTTTAGTTTTTGTAAGCCGGAGGATTCAATAAAAGAACACAAATTTCTGTTGTCTTTGGAGGAAAAACTGATGAACCTTTTGAAAATACCCTATCGCGTTGTGCAAATGTGCACAGGAGATTTAGGCCATCCAGCTGCAGCTAAATATGATATTGAAGCTTGGTTTCCGGGGCAGAACGAGTATCGCGAGACGCACTCCACCTCTAGTTGTACTGATTTTCAAGCGCGAAGATTAAACATTAAATATAAAACAAAAAACGGATTGGAATTTGTTCACACCTTGAATGGCACGGCTTTTGCAATTGGTAGAACATTAATTGCGATTATTGAAAATTATCAGCAAAAAGATGGAAGCATTAAAGTTCCGAAGGTTTTAAGAAAATATACCGGAATAAAATGTATCGTTACAAAATAAGCTGGATTATCTCTCCTTTTATATTAGCTGGATTGGTTTATGTTTTATTTTTCTCATCCATCGGAGAGAGTTTATTTAAAAAGAAGCCAGAAATAAGAGACGAGCAGGAGATAGGTATTATTTGTAAAGACAATACTGGCAGTTGTTTTTATTTTAACAAAGACGGAATTATTTTTAAGGATGCGCCACAAACAAGTGGCAGTTTAATTTTGCTGATAAAAGATTATTCCCAAAAAGATTACAAATTAGGAGATAAGGTTTTAGATAAAAGTTTTCTGGATATTTTATTGCAGGCAAAAGACGAACTATTTTCTAAAATGGGTTTAATGGTCGCGAGTTTTGATATAGAATTATTTCCAATAGAAGTATTGAGGGTTGTGACCAATGAGAGTTGGTACATACTGTTTAGTTTAAAGAGAGACATAAAAAGCCAGCTTTTAGCTTTAAAAGTGGCTTTAGATGAGAAAATCGAGAACAGGATGAGCTTACGGTATATTGATTTAAGAATTGAAAACAGAATTTACTATAAGTAATTACGGAATATAATATACAAAAATTGAATTCCCGATTACGGTTACTGGTTCGTATTGGTTAAGCCAGACATAGTAATCAGTTCTTCTTTCAAATCCCTTTGTCGCTATGGCGCGATTCTGCTGCAGAAAAGTTGCGGAAACAGCTAACCAGCTGTTTTTTGCTTTTTGCGGATCATAATCCGCATGCCATTCTTCAGCTTTGTCTCCTAAATAATATTTCGCAGTTGCCCCGCCGAAATAATCTATTTTTATTTTTTGGACGTTATTTTTCTCAACCCATTCTGCTAGACGTTTTAAGTCTTGTCCCCAGTCGAGATTGGAGTCGGTTACATATATATAACCGTTTTTAGCGCCGCCAATTAATTCGTTAAAATAAGCGAGGTAATGAGGATAGATTGATAAGGATGAAAACGCATACCATGCCAATAAAGCGCCGAGTAATAGGCAACAAGTAATAAAAACTCTTTTTTTATTATGGATTTGATTGAATAATTTCCTTATCTGGCCAGAAACAAGCACATAAATAAATGGAAATGTGGGGAGGATATGACGTATGCCGATATTTAAGTTGCTGGTAATACTTGCGCCCCAGTAAATTGCCAAGAAAATCAACATTGCAATTTCTGTAAAATGGTTTTTCAGAAAATTTGAAAATGACTCGAATGCTCGCGACCAAGCTTTTCTAGTGCCGCCAGCGGCCAGAACCAAAAGAGCAATAATAGTTAATATGTGTAATGTTAATGGTTCTTTTATGGCATATACAATCGGGAAATAACTCTTCCAACCCTTATTGGTTACATCTCCCAAGAAATAGGTAGTATTGCCACCGGTCGCTCTTTGGAAAACCATAAATAATCCTAGAGCATACTGGGCATACGGCCTAAGAATTGGCTGTTTAGACATCCAAATTGTCAGGTCGCCGATTGGTTTTACTGGAAATTGCGAGGCAATGAAAGTTGTATCGGAAATTTGTTTTTCCTGCGGGTAATTATAAGTATGGAACAGATAAACAGGATAAACAAGAATATAGCCGATAATCATAATCAGGGCAAATCTGAAAATATAATGAAAAAATGTTTTCCAGAATTGTCTGTTTTCCCGCCATTTGATATAGACCCAAATCAAAATCAAGATTCCAAAATAGGGGACAAGCAGAATCAAAGAGAATTTTATAAGCTGGGCAATGCCAAAAGCTATTCCTGCCCAAAACAGATTTTTTCCGTTTTGGTTCTTTAGGTATTTTATGAAGAAATAAGAAGCAAAGAAAAATGCGAAAGCAGCGCCGACATCAGTAGTAACATAACGACCGTGCGCCAAGAATGTTGGAGAAAAAGAAAAAAGGAAAACTGCGAACAGAGCGGGAAGTTTTCCGTATAATTCTTTTGTCCAACGATAAATGAAAAACCCCAAAAGAATCAGTAGTAGAAGCATTGGAATTCTGGACCAGAAAATAATTTTATCAGCGTTGTTATTAGATTCGTATAGAAATTTAAACCCGAAATCCCACTGACTGTTTACTTCGCTTGTCCAAGATTTTAAATCTTCCGGAAAGTTGATACCTTGCCTACCAGCAGGCAGGTTATTCATAAAAAGTGCGGGAATGGCGGACAAATCTTTTAATAAAGGTGGATGTTCTGGGTTTAAACGCATATCTTTTTGGGTTAAATAAGAATAGCCCGCAGGAGTGTGGGCAACCTCGTCCATAATTGCTGATTCCTGTTTTTGGCTGATGGTTGCCAGGGCCAACATCAGAATTATTAATAAAATCGAAAATAAAGGTATATATTTTTTCATATTTTTATTATATCATTTAATATGGTACAATAATAGATATGGAAGAAATATATAAAAATTTTGAGGCAAGAAAAGCCGAGATTTTAAAACAATCAGAAATCAAAGAAGGCGAATTGAGTTCAGAAAAGCAAAAAGAAATTCTAAAAGAAGCTATTTCCGAAAAAATAGCCACAGCTCAGCCAGCAGCAGGCCAGCAGCAGGCTACTATACAAACAGCGCAGAAATTAAAAGACCAGCCAAAAGACAGACAGATTCAGCTTCTTATTGAAGTGGCTTTTGAAAAGGGAGTTATTGAAGCGGTGGAGGTCGCCAAAAATCTTGACAATCCTTATCTTTTGGATGAATTCCACGATGCCTTAATAGATGAGTTTTATAAAAAATTAGTCGAACAAGGAAAATTGAAAGCGATATAATATGGAGACAATGCAATTTATTTATATTGTCAGCGGGCTGATTGTGCTTCTAATCGGCGGATTGGCGTTTATTTTGTTAGTTGAAAGATCGAGGGGCAGGGGATTAATTGTCAGGGCTCTGAATATGAGTTTATTTTTAATTAAGATACCCAGAGAGACAAAAGAGGATTTGTCAGCCGAAGAAAAGAAAAACAGGATTGCTGTGATGGAGCAATTTTTATCAAGTTTGGGGTCTTTAAGAGAGAGGGGTTCTAGAATTCAGTTTTCCTATGGCCAGCCGTATATTGTTTTAGAAATGGCTGTTCCCTTTTCTGGCGCAGAAATTTCTTTTTATCTGGCAGCTCCCAAAAAATACGAAACATTTTTGGAAAAACAAATTTACGGGTTTTATCCGAAAGCTATCGTGCAAAAGGTTAAGGATTACAATATTTTCAATCCTCAAGGAGCTTGCGCTGGAGGATTTTTAAAATTAGAAAAAAATAGTATTTTGCCGATAAAAACATACAAAGAATTGGAAATCGACCCTCTGGAAAATATTTCCACTGCATTGAGCAAAATAGAAGAAACCGGCGAGGGTGGGGCATTGCAGATTATTTTAAAACCAGCTTCGAAAAACTGGGATAAATTCGGGTTATCCATTATAAGAAAAATGAATAGAGGGCAGAGTTTTATCGATGCTGTAAAGGGAAAAATTGCGAAAAAACCAAAAGAAGGCGAACCACAAATCCAGTCGCAAATGACTTTAGATGCCCAAGAAACAATAAAATCTTTGCAATCAAAAATATCAAAAACCGGATTTGAGGCGAATATTCGGCTCTTGTTTTCCGGGAATACACAGGAAAGGTCAGCAGAACTTTTATCCCACATGGAAGGTTCTTTTTATCAGTTCGGCGTGCCTAATCTTAATTCTTTAAGATTGGAAAAAATGAAGAAAAACGGCTTAAAAAAACTCTCTTTCTATTTTTCGTTCAGAGTATTCAGTAAAAGGCAAAAAATGATTTTAAACAGCGAGGAAGTGGCAAGTATTTTTCATTTTCCATTGACTTCGCTTGGTTCTCCAAAAATGAAATGGTTAAAATCTAAAGAATCGGTTCCGCCGATAAATATTTCCAAAGAGGGAGTATTACTCGGCAAGAATATTTTTAGGGGCGAGGAAACAGAAATTAGAATGACTGAAAATGATAGGCGCAGACATTTTTATGTTATTGGTCAAACCGGAACAGGTAAGACAAAATTAATGATTAATATGATTAAGCAGGACATTATGAATGGCAAAGGTGTTTGTTTTATTGACCCTCATGGTTCAGATGTTGATGATATTTTGGGCATGATTCCTCCAGAAAGAGCGGAAGATGTTATTTATTTTAATCCCGGTGACGTTGAAAGACCGATGGGTTTAAACATGCTTGAGTATGATCCGAAATTCCCAGAACAAAAAACTTTTCTTGCCAATGAAATGATAAATATTTTCAAAAAAATCTTTCCTGAAGCGCCAGAGGGAATGGGTCCGGTATTCCAACAGTATATGAGAGGAGCGTTATTATTGGTTATGGATGATCCAGAATCAGGTGCAACGCTTTTAGAGGTTCCTAAAGTGTTGGTTGATGCGGAATTCAGAAAATATAAGCTTTCAAAAACAAACAATATTGTAGTTAAAGATTTTTGGGAAAAAGAAGCTGAAAAAGCAGGAGGAGAGGCCTCGTTAGCAAATATTGTTCCTTATATTACTTCCAAAACAAATATATTTTTAGCAAACGATATCATGCGTCCTATTTTGTGTCAGCAGAAAAGCGCTTTTGATTTTAGGAAAATAATGAATGAAAAGAAAATTTTCTTAGCAAACTTGTCAAAAGGGAAAATGGGTGATTTAAATAGTTATTTATTGGGTTTAATTATTGTTGGTAAATTTTTAATGGGAGCTTTTTCCAGAGTAGATACCCCAGAAGATCAAAGGCCGGATTTTTATCTTTATATTGACGAATTCCAGAATTTTACAACTGATAGTATTTCAACGATTTTAGCTGAAGCGAGAAAATATAAATTAAATTTAATTATAGCGCATCAATTTATTGGGCAATTGGAGGATAAAATTAAAGACGCAGTATTTGGAAATGTTGGTAGTATGGCCGTTTTTAGAGTTGGAGCTGACGATGCAGAATTCTTAGTAAAACAATTTGAACCGGTTTTTAGCGCGCAGGATTTGTTGAATATTGATAATTTTAATGCTTATGTTAAATTATTGATAAATAACATGACTAGCACGCCGTTTAATATTAAATGCAATCCACCGGCAAGGGGCGATTCTCAAATTGCAATAAGAATTAAGGAACTTTCGCGTATAAAATACGGACGTGATAAAGTAATTGTTGATAAAGAAATTTTTGAAAGATCAAAAATTAAAGCGAACAATGCCCCTGGCGCAGACGCTTTATCAGAAGAGATAAATTTAAAATAATAATTAGTAAAAATTAAAATTTATGAAAAAAAACGATGTTATCGCGGTTTTGGTTTTAGGTGAAATTGCTGCCTGGCTGATTTTGGCAGTAGTCAAAGGGGTTTTAAATCCGGATTTGTACGATAAGATTCACGGATTAATAACTATAATTTTGCCGATAGTTTTTCCGATTGTGTGTTTAATTTTTCTTTATTTGGCAAGTATAATCAGCAAAAAGATTAAAGTTGCTTACGAGGTGGCAAAGTTTGTCTTGGTCGGCGGATTTAATACTTTGGTTGATTGGGGAGTATTAAGTTTTTTTATCTTTGCCTTTAAGCGCTCCGGTATTAATTCGGATAAGGTCCTGTTTGAGGTTTTTTCTATAACGATTATTCTTTTCACTTTATTAAAGGCGACCTCATTTATTATTGCTACAATTAATAGTTATATTTGGAACAAATTCTGGACATTTAAAAAGAAAACTACAGAAAAACTAGGCAGAGAATTTATGCAGTTTTTAATTGTTTCGATTATCGGTTTTCTGATTAATGTCGGAATTGCTTCGTCTATTTTTAAACTCATTCCCGCAATAGGAGGATTAAATGTAGAACAGTGGGCCATTGCTGCTGCGGCAATTGCTTCGGTAGTCTCAATGGTGTGGAATTTTGTAGGTTATAAATTTATCGTATTTAATAAAAAAGATGGCGGAACTAGTGATTTATCGCAAATATAGACCTCAAAAGTTTTCCGAGGTAATTGGTCAAGACCATATTATAAAAACCCTGACCAGTGCTTTAAACAACAATAAAGTTGCTCATGCTTATTTATTTTCCGGACCGCGTGGAACAGGTAAGACCACAGTAGCCCGGCTTTTGGCAAAAGCAGTGAATTGCCAGGACGATTCCGGTTTTGAGCCGTGCAACAAGTGTGAATCCTGTTTGGAGATTATAGAGAGTAGGGCAATGGACTTAATTGAAATCGACGCTGCCTCAAATAGAGGAATTGATGAAGTTCGGGAATTAAGAGAAAGAATCAGGTTTGCTCCAAGTCATGGTAAGTATAAGGTTTTTATTATTGATGAAGCGCATCAATTAACTCCAGCTGCTTTTAACGCTCTGTTGAAAACATTAGAAGAACCGCCAGCCCATGCCATTTTTATTCTTGCCACAACCGAAGCGCATAAAATGCTGCCAACCATTCTTTCGCGCGTGCAGAGATTTGATTTCAGGAAATTATCTTTGCAGAACGTGATTAAAAAACTGGAAATGGTTGCCAGAAAAGAAGGAGTTAAAATCAGCGATAAAGCACTGAGGATTATTGCCTTAAATTCTGAAGGGTTTATGCGCGATGCGGAAAGCATGTTGGGGCAGGTGATTGCGTTTAGCGGCGATAAGGAAATTTCCGTAGAAGATATTGAAAATATTCTGGGTATTGTTGATATCAATTTGGCAATAAAATTTATTGATTTATTGGCAAAGAAAAACTCCAGCGAGGTACTAAGTTTTATTGATAAATTTGTGAATCAGGGATATGATTTAGTACAGTTTATTGAGTCATTGATAAATTATTCCAGAAAATTGATGTTTTTAAGAGTTGACAAAGATCTTTTAAAACTGATAAAAGAAGAGATAAGCGCGGAACAGTTAAACACCGCTTTAAAACAGTCAGAAGAGTTTTCTCTGGCAGAGATTTCTAAAATGATTGATATTCTGCTTGAAACTTTGTATAAAATGAAATTTTCCAAATTCCCGCAAATTAATGTAGAATTAGCAGCAGTAGAAATCTGCGGGAGATAATCATTGCGGGATCGTCTAATGGTAGGACAGCTCCCTTTGAAGGAGTCGATCGGGGTTCGAATCCCTGTCCCGCAGATAGGTTTTAGAAATTTTGCTATAATAAAATTATGAGTATAAAAGTTGATGAAAACAAAATAGAAGAGATACTGACCCGTGGGGTGAGCGAGGTGATTGATTTAAAGCACTTGCGTGAGAAATTGATGTCTGGCAAAAAATTAAGAGTAAAGCTTGGAATTGACCCCACCAGCCCTAATATCCATATTGGTAGAGCAGTCACATTGCTGAAAATGAGGGACTTTCAGGAGCTTGGCCACGAGATTATTTTTGTTATAGGCGACTTTACGGGCATGGTAGGCGATACTTCTGACAAGGACTCCGAAAGGCCGATGCTTTCCGAGGAGCAGATTAAGAAAAATATGAAAAATTATGTTGAGCAGACAGGAAAGATTATCAATATTAAAAAAGCCAAAATTGAACATAATTCAAAATGGCTTAAAAAACTTAATTTCAGTGAAATCGGCAGATTAGCAAACCAGTTTTCATTAGGGGAGTTCATTGCCAGAGAGAATATCAGAAAAAGATTAGAAGAAGGAAGGCACGTTTCTTTGAGAGAGTTATTATATCCTCTAATGCAGGGCTATGACAGTATTGCCACTAAGGTTGATGTTGAACTTGGCGGAACAGACCAGAGATTTAATTTATTGGCAGGCAGGACTCTACAGGAACATTACAAACAAGAAGCGCAGGACATTTTAATGACTAATTTGATTCTGGGAACCGATAGCAGAAAAATGAGCTCAAGTTGGGGAAACACAATTAATATTACAGATAAACCAGAAGATATGTTTGGAAAAGTGATGAGCATTTCTGATGATTTGATTATTACTTATTTTGTGCATTGTACTCGCATTGATATGGATAAAATCAGAGGATACGAAAAGCAATTATTACTGGAAACAACAAATCCGCGCGATATTAAGATGGAATTGGCTTTTGAAATTGTAAAAATATATTGGGGAGAAAAAGGCGCAGAAAATGGCAAAAAATATTTTGTCTCGGTTTTCCAGAAAAAAGATTTACCGGATGAAATCCAAGAATATAAATTAGCAGGAAAGAATATTGTTGATGTTTTAGTCGAGACAAATTTAGCAACGAGTAGGGGAGACGCAAAAAGATTGATTGAACAGGGCGGGATTGAAATTGACGGCGAAGAAATAAAATCGATTGACATTATAGTTAATCGAAATAGTATTATTCAAAAAGGAAAACGATTTTTTGTGAAAATCGTATAAATTTGATTTCAGAAATAAAGTAGGGGTGGTCCTAGACCACCCCTTTTTTGTTGTGCCGGCCTTTTAGAAGAACTTGTCAAGAAATATTGCAGGTTGATTAATTTCGTGATATATTGATTCCATGGAGAGAAAGCGATTAACTTTCTTTATTTTAATAGCAGTTCTAATCGGTATTATTCTTGGAATTCTGCTTTGGAAAATTCTTAGCCCGAAACTGGGCGAAGGGGTTTTTTATTACCGACTTAACGAGAATAAAGCTAATTTGTTTTTATTAGATAATAAAGGCGAAGGCGAGAAAATCGTCGCAGTTGCTGCTCAGGAAGTTGATTTGGGCAAATACAAGCCGCCCCGCCACTCTTTTATTTCGCCGGACAGGCGCCAATTGATTTATTCTAAAAAGTCAAAAGAGGAACAAATAGAGGATTTAGGCGATGGCATGGTGGCAAGCAGAATTTATTATGATCCGATTCTAGTTAATCTAAGAACCGGCACAGAAAAGAAAATTGAACAACCGATTGATTCAACCAGCTTGGTTTTTTCTCCGGATAGTAATAGTATTGCCTGGATTAAAGAAATTAAAGATTCAACCTATGAAGAAATAGAGACAAATAATACAAAAAGGGAATTATGGATAAGCATAGCAGATGGCGAAGGTCCGCAGTTATTAGCAAAATTTGAGGAAAATGTGCTTTTATTAAAACGTTGGAATGAGGATTATATTTATTTCCAGGGGATTTTTGACGCGAATATTAAAAGCTTAGGCAGAATAAATATAGAAACCAAGAAAGTAGAATACATAATTCCAAAAAGCTGCGACGCCAATTTGACTAATTGCCAGAACATAGAATTTTCGCCAAGCGGCAAAATGTTTCTTTATGAGATCTACAGCAGGAAAAACAACAAGGAAATTACCGAACTTTATTTGGGCGATTTCGAAAAAAGAGACTACAAACCGGTTTTAACCACAGATAGAATTAGTGACAAAATCTGGTTGGATACAGAAAAAGGATTTTTTTACACAGAACAGAAGTCGGGTAAAAACAATGAAATAATTGAAACAATCCACTTGGTTGATTTATATAAGGAAACGGATAATGAGATATATTCCGGAAGCTATATCAGCCAGCTGGCATTTGACGGTTCCAGTAATTCTTTATACTTTCTTGAAAGGGCAGAAGGAGAAGAGGTGAATATGTTTAATATTATGAGATTAAATGTAAAAACCAAAAAAGCGGAAAAAATGCTGACCGAGAATTATAACAATATTTTAATCGTGCAGTAATGTTAAAATTCCCAGAAAATTTTTATTGGGGTACAGCTACATCTGCATATCAAGTGGAGGGAGGAATAAAGAATGATTGGTCAATGATTGGAAAAAAGTTTGACGCAGGTATTGCTTGCGACCATTATCATAAATTTGAAGAAGATTTTGATTTAGCGAAATCACTGAATAATAATGCCCATAGATTTTCAATCGAATGGGCTCGTATCGAACCCGAGGAAGGAAAATTTGACCAAAAAGAAATTGAGCATTACAGAAAAGTAATTTTGGCACTTAAAGAAAGGGGGCTGGAGCCGTTTATGACCTTATATCACTGGACTTTGCCGATTTGGTTCGTTGAAAAGGGAGGTTGGCTGAATGAAGATGCGCCGAAAGATTTCGGGCGATTTGTCGGGAAAATTGTCTCGGAATATAAAGACCTGGTTAAATTTTGGATTACTTTAAATGAGCCAGACAATGTTTATGCCGTTCTGTCTTTTTTAATAGGTAAGTGGCCACCATTTATAAAAAATTGGTTTAAATTTCGCAGAGTTTGTAAACAATTGATTATAACCCACAAGGAGATTTATGAATTAATTCACAAAATTTCTCCCGATGCTTTTGTTGGCATAGCTCAAAACTATACTCATTTTAAAGGATTTTTAAAAATTTTAAATACATTCTGGAATCAAAAATTTTTAAATAAAATAGAAAATCATCATGATTTTATTGGTCTGAATTATTATTTTCACCATTCATTATCTGAGATATTAAAACTTTCTCATAGAAAGAGAACAGATATCGGTTGGGAAATATACCCCGAAGGGATTTATCATGTTTTAAAAGATTTTAAAAAATATAACAAGCCGATTTACATTACGGAAAATGGTTTGGCTGATGCCAAGGATGAAAAACGAACAAAATTCATTATTGAGCATTTGAAGTGGGTTTATAAGGCAATTGAAGAAGGGGTTGATGTACGCGGATATTTCCATTGGTCGTTATTGGATAATTTTGAGTGGGATAAAGGATTTGAGCCACGTTTTGGCTTGATTGAAATTGATTACAAAACCTTTCAACGAATTCCGCGCCCCAGTAGCAGAGTTTACGCGGAAATTTGTAAGAATAATGGAACAAATTTATGAGTTGGATTTTATTAGTAATTTTAGCCCAGTTTTTCTACGCATTAGTCTTTATATTTGACAAATATATCCTTTCTAGGTCGATGCCACACCAAGTGGTTTATTCTTTCTATGTTGGGGTTTTAGGTATATTTGTTTTAGTTCTAATTCCATTCGGGTTTGTAATGCCCAATGGCGCGGAAATTTTCTGGAGTTTGGTTGCTGGAGTTGCGCAAATTAGCGGTTTTTTGCTTTTTTATAAAGCCGTGAACAGAGAAGAAATTTCTAGGGTCGTGCCTTTTGTAGGCGCCGTGAGTTCAGTATTTGTTTTAATTTTGAGTTCTTCTATTATAAAAGAGTTTTTGACTCTTCGACAAATAATAGCCTTTGTATTATTGGTTTTAGGATGCCTAGTTATAGGGTTTAGAAGAAAACATTTTTTGAGGAATGGAGTTTTGGGGCTATCTATTGTTTCGGCCTTTCTCTTTGCGCTTTTTTGGGTAATCACTAAGTATTTATTTTTGGGAACCAATTTTGTCAGCGGTCTGATATGGGTAAGGGTTGGAGTAGTATTAATAGCTCTGACTTTATTGTTTTCAAAAAAGAATCGAGAGCTTATATTTTCAGAAACAAAGCAGGTTAAATCAAAAACAACAAAATTTTTTATATTCGGCAGGCTTTTTAATGTTGCTGGAAGTTTGTTTTTGTATTTAGCAGCATTTTTGGGAAGCGTAACCCTGACAATTGCTTTTCAAGGATTACAGTATGTTTTTGTTTTGATTTTGGCTTTATTATTATTGAAGAAGATTCCGGTTTTGAAAGAACAGTTTAATAAAGAGGTTCTTATTCAAAAAATCATCGCCATCATTTTTATTTGTATAGGATTAAGTCTTTTGGTAATATAATATTATGAGTAAGTCAAGGATTTATTTAGATTATGCTGCTACGACACCATTGGATGCCGGGGTTTTGAAAAAAATGATGCCGTATTTAACTGATAAATATGGCAATCCGTCGTCCATCCATAAATTCGGTCAGGAAGGAAGTAGCGCGATCGATGAAGCCAGGAAAAAAGTGGCTAGATTTTTAAACTGCAAGCCAATGGAAATTGTTTTTACGGGCTCTGCGTCAGAAAGCGATAATCTTGCGATTAGGGGCTTAATAAAAGCATTAAAACATAAAAAACAAGCAGGGGAGAGAATTCATATTATTACTTCAAAAATAGAGCACAAGGCAGTGTTGGAAACCTGCAGGGATTTGGAAAAAGAAGGAATCAGAATAACTTATTTGCCAGTAGGGCCGGATGGTTTGATAAATTTGGATGATCTTAGAGCCGAGATTACTCCGGAAACTGATTTAGTTTCAATAATGTACGCGAATAATGAGATTGGTTCTGTGCAGTCAATTAAGAAAATCGGAAAAATTATTAGTGAAATCAACAAAAACGAAGAGCATCCGACTTATTTCCACGTTGACGCGGTCCAGGCAGCGAATTGGCTGGATTGTAGAGTTGATGATTTGAAAGTTGATTTGTTAACACTTTCAGCCCATAAAATTTATGGGCCAAAAGGAGTTGGGATTCTCTATATTAAAGAGGGTACGCCGATTGCGTCGTTAATTACTGGCGGGAGCCATGAATGGAAATTGAGGGCAGGGACGGAAAACGTTGCCGGTATTGTCGGCATAGGGGAGGTAATTGCAAAAATCCGAAATACGAAAGCCGAAATTCGAAAAATGGAAATATTAAGGAATAAATTAGTAGACGGTGTTCTAGAAAACGTCCAAGGCAGCAAGGTTAATGGTTCGAAACGACCAGAAGAAAGACTGCCGAACATCGTTAATTTCAGTTTTTTGGGAGTTGAAGGGGAAAGCCTGGTTATTGCTTTAAACGAAGAAGGGATTGCTGTTTCAACCGGCTCGGCCTGCACCTCAACTTCTTTGATGCCGTCGCATGTTTTAATCGCAATGGGATTACCCGAATTAGACGCGCATTCAAGTTTAAGGGTGAGTATGGGAAGATATACAACAGTGAAAGAAATAGATTATTTTATTAAAATATTACCTAGGGTAGTAGAAAAACTAAGAAAAATTTCCGGACGTTAAATATATGCCTATTTATAACAAACAAATAATGCAGCATTTTACTAATCCCAAGTTTTTTGGTAAAATTAATAATCCGGATGTGATTGGGAAAGCCGGTAATCCGCGTTGCGGAGATTTACTGACTTTATATTTGAAAATTGACGAAAAAAGCAGGAGAATAAAAGGCATTAAATTCGAAACATTGGGCTGCGCCTCAGCCATTGCTTCTTCAGACATGATTTGTAAGTTGGCAAAAGGCAAGACATTAGAGCAGGCATTAAAAATTGATTTTCAGGATGTTTCTGATGAATTGGGAACATTGCCTCCATTAAAAATTCATTGTGCTCAGTTAGTCACTGAGGCATTAAGCGATGCGATTAATAAGTATAAATAAAGTAAATTCCGCCTTCGCTAAAGCTACGGCGGGACAAAGTATGAAAAAATTTTTAGTTCCAATAATTATAATTTTGATTGTTTTGGGTATTGCTCAAGTGCTTTACAGTCAAAAGGGGATATCTTCAAAAGAGGCCGGTAAGATAGTTATAGATTATGTTAATAAAGTATTAGAAGGTCAGGCTACTGCAATATTAGTCGGAGATGTGGTAAAAGAAAATGGAGTGTATAAATTAAATCTCAAAATCGGAGAACAGGATATGATCTCATATATTTCTCTTGATGGAGAATTAATATTTCCAAGCGGCATAGCAATTACAGAAGACACAACTGTCAATGGCGATGCCAATAGCGACATACCAAAACAAGACAAAACAAAGGCTGATTTATTTGTAATGAGTTTTTGTCCTTATGGAAATCAGGCAGAAGAAATAATAATACCAGTGGTTAATTTATTAGGGGACAAAGTGGATATTGAACTTCATTATGTGATTTACGAAAATTATCAAGGCGGTGGCTCGGATTACTGTGTAGCTGAAAGCAAATATTGCTCAATGCATGGAATACAGGAATTAAACCAGGATGTGCGAGAATTATGCGTGCAGAAATATCAAAAAGAAAAATTCTGGGGTTTTGTAAAGCAAATAAATACTTCTTGTAATTATCAAGATGTTGATGCTTGCTGGGAAAATGTTGCTAAAAGTTCGGGAGTTGATGTCAATAATGTAAAAACTTGCTTCGCAGAGGAAAAGATTTCTTTATTAGAGAATGAAGTTGAATTAGGCAAGAAATACGACATCAGTGGTTCGCCCCAGCTTATAATTAATGATAAAGAGTTTACAGGAACAAGAAGCGCAGAAGGTTATAAATCCGCTATTTGCGCAGGATTTAACACCGCGCCATCAGAATGTTCCACAAGTTTAGGCAATAGCCCTGATACGACTGCAGCCGGTGAGTGTGAATAATTAAAACATGAAAGAAGCATTACTTTACAAAAAATTAGGTGGTAGTAAAGTTCAATGCAATGCGTGTAATCATAAATGCGTTATATTGGATAAAAAGCGCGGAATCTGCAAAGTACGTGAAAATCGAAATGGGAAATTGTATAGTTTGGTCTATGGCAAGATAATTGCCGAACATATTGACCCGATTGAGAAAAAGCCCCTGTATCATTTTTTGCCAGGGACTTTTTCTTTATCTTTCGCCACGGCTGGCTGTAATTTTCGATGTTTGCATTGTCAGAATGCGGACATATCACAGGTTCCGACCGCGGGGAGTGTCGGTGGCAAGACCTTGATCCCAGAACAGATTGTTCAAGACGCCCTAGATGGTAAATGCCCGAGCATTTCTTATACTTATGCTGAGCCAACTATTTTTGTGGAATTTGCTTTGGATTGTATGAAATTGGCGCATAAGAAAGGACTAAAAAATATCTGGGTTTCCAATGGTTATATGACTAAAGAGACACTGGATTTAATCGAGGCGTATTTGGATGCAATTAATATTGATTTGAAAGCATTTACAGAAGAATTTTATCAAGAAATTTGTGGAGCGCGGCTTAAGCCGGTTTTGGAAAATCTGGTTGATATTAAAAAAAGAAAAATCCACTTAGAAATTACCACTCTAATCATTCCAGGCAAGAATGATTCAGAACAAGAATTAAAAAATATTGCCGAATTTATTAAAAAAGAATTAGGAGACGAAATTCCTTGGCACGTTTCACGCTTTTTCCCGCAATACAAATTATCAGACATTCCATTTACGCCAGTAGAAAAAATTTATCAAGCGGTTGAAATCGGCAAGAAAATGGGATTAAAATATGTATATCCGGGAAACGTGTAGCTATTTTAATTTTGTGATATAATAAAAATATGAAAAAAATGATTTTAGTTTTGGTAATTTTGGGATTTTTAGCATCAACTGCTTATGCGTTGGCAGGATTTCCCAATGATTTGCCAGGACCCAAGATACCCGCTGACAGTAAGTTTTATTTTCTGAAAATCTGGTGGGAAAAAATTGTTACATTTTTCACCTTTGGCGCTGAGAACAGAGCGGAAAGATATAAGGCATTCGCAGAGAAAAGAGCAGCAGAAGCCAAAGAAATGCTTTTAAAGGGAAACATGGAATTAGCCGAGAAACTGAAAGGCATTTATGAGTCGTATTTAAATAAAGCCAAAGATGCGCTGAATAAAGCAATTCAAAAAGCGATAGAAAAACAGAAAGAAAATTTAAAAAATGCGTTAGAAGAAAAACTTGAAGAGATAATGCAAAAAATTAAGGACTCATTAAGTATATAATTTTATGGTAAGAGTATTTTCAACTCCGAGCTGCCCTTATTGCGTAGCGCTCAAAGGTTATTTAAAAGAACGCAATATAGAATTTCAGGACATTGATGTTTCGCAGGATTTAGAAGCCCAAAAAGAAATGATTGAAAAATCAGGGCAATACGGAGTACCGGTCATAGATATTGATGGGGAAATTATTATAGGATTTAATCAAGAACGCATTAAGCAATTATTGAAATTATGATATACGATTTAATCATTATTGGCGGAGGTCCGGCCGGAATAACTGCCGGGATTTATGCTGCTAGGAAAAAACTAAAAACTCTTTTAATTACCAAAGAGTGGGGCGGGCAGATAGTCAAAGCTAATGAAATTGGAAATTGGCCAGGAACGAAGATTATTTCAGGTACAGAGTTGATTAGGCAGATGACAGAACATCTTAAAGAATTTGAAATCGAAATAAAACAGAATAAAGAAGTGATTAATTTGGATAAAAAAGGCGATAATTTTTTAGTAAGAGACAATGAGCTAGAATATGAAGCGAGGGCAGTCATTGTTGCCACTGGCAAGATTCCGCGAATGTTGGATGTTTTAGGCGAAGAAGAATTTAAAGGAAAAGGGGTGAGTATTTGCGCAACCTGCGATGCGCCGATGTTTAAAGACAAAGAGGTGGCAGTTGCGGGTGGAGGGAATTCCGGTTTCAGCACAGCGCTAGATTTGGTGAAATATGCCAAAAAAGTTTATATCTTAGAATTTTTTGATGCAATGAAAGGCGACCCGATTAATAAAGAAAAATTGGCTAAAACGGGAAAGGTGGAATTTATTATCAATGCAGCAATAAAAGAAATTAAAGGGACAAAATTTGTGGAGAGCTTGGTTTATGAAGACAGAAAAACAAGCAAAGATAATGAAATAAAAGTACAAGGAGTATTTATTTCTGTTGGCATGGAAGCAAAAGTGGGATTTGCAGAAAAATTAGTGGAATTGAATAAAATCGGAGAAATCGTGATTGATAAAGATAATTATACAAAGACGCCGGGATTATTCGCAGCAGGGGATATTACTGACATTAAATACGAGCAGATTGTAATTGCCTGCGGCGAAGGCGCAAAAGCCGTTCTCGCAGTAACGGATTATTTAAAAAATAAATAGTATTCCTGAATAAGATGAGATACATAGGTAACACTTCTAAATTGCCTAAAGTCGGGTAATTTTGCTAAGATTTAGAGGTTATTAACCATTAAAGTATCTCATTTTTATGTTATCTCTTAATATTAAACAAATAGCCTTCTATCT
>DATKZC010000024.1:0-3195 GCA_035528175.1 Minisyncoccota bacterium | reverse complement strand
ACAAGGAGCAAAAACTTCTATTCTTTATTTTGAAAAAGGGCAGCCAACTGATTATGTCTGGTATTATAAAATTGAAAATGATGGCTTCTCTATGGGAACTAATCGTAAACCGATTGAAGGTAGTCAGATTCCTGAACTTTTAGAGATTTTTAAAGAGCTAAAACAGGGCAGAAAGCCAAAAGACACTAAGTATAGTTTTTGCATATCCAAAGAACAGATAGAGACCCTTGATCCACGGATTGCCGAAAGAATCAAAAAAGAAGTCAGCGAAAAGACCCAAGAGAAAAACGCCAAAAAGTGCGAAAAAATTGTTGCTGATTTAGATACCAAGCTTAAAAGCGAAAAAATTAGCAAAGAAATGTATGATGATAAGTTGTGGCAATTTTATAATATTGTAGAAGGGAAAATTGACAATGAAATCGCCAAAGCGATAGAAAAAGCTCATTCCTATCATTTTAATCTGCTAAACTACCGTAGTAATTTATCCGATGAGCAAATAAAAGACTGGCAAGAAGCCTTGAAAGATGTGAAACCCAAAAACGGATCAAAGATTGAGAAAAAATATCAAGAACTGCAAAAAACCGAGCCAAAAATAGCATTACAAATTCTTGCCTCTTTTGATCCAAAAGACGCTTTGCAAATGGACATTGCCAGAGAGTATTTGAGCAAACTGGATAAAAAGGTTTTGGAACAAGATGAGAAGTTGACGAAACTCTTTGAGATATTAAAAGAAACAAGAATGTTCGAATTCGAGTCATTGAGCAGTTTTTTAACTGATCTATCAGAAGGAAGAAAAATAGAACTTGAAGATGATAAAATTTATTGTGATCCGACTATTTCAACAAAAACTAATACAATTTCCGTAAGCAATGAAGCACTAGGGGCGGATCTAAAAGTTAAAAACCGTATTCTCTTAAAACCCGGTGATTTAGTAATAGGGAAAATGCACACTCAAAATGGCTCATTTGCCATTGCTGATCAAGAGTATGTTTCAACTGGTACTTTTGTGCCATTTCAATTAGACGACACAAAAATAAATCCAAAGTATTTGTTTATATCATTAAAACCAGCATTTAGTAAATTAGGAATTGAAGACGCGACGGGGAGAGAGACTTATAAAACAGATGAAATTTTAACTCTCAAAATTCCTTTCCCACCCCTTGAAGTCCAAAACGAAATCGTGGAAAAAATCGAAAAGCAAAAACAGATTATTGAGGGAGCGGAAAGAATCGAAGAGTCATTTCAAATTTCTTTTCCATCTATTGTAGACACAGTTAAATTGAAGGATATAACTGAAAGTATAGGAACTGGATCCACCCCGTCAAGATCGAACCCAGATTATTTTAATGGCACAATAAACTGGATACTAACAACTGAGGTAAATGAAACCGAATTATCTGTTTCAGAAGAAAAATTAACTGAAAAAGCCATAAAAGATTATGGGCTTAAAGTATATCCGCCAAATACGATACTGCTTGCGATGTATGGACAAGGACAAACCAGAGGGCGAACTGCAATCACAAAAATACCAGCCGCAATTACTCAAAATTGTGCTGGAATTATAATCGATACAAGTAAAGCCGAACCATATTTTGTATGGTATTATTTACGATCTATTTATAAATTAATTAGAGGTCAAGATTATAGTGGTGGTGGAGTTCCACATTTAAATCTAGAAATTGTAAAAAATATTATGATATCTCTCCCTTCTCTTGAAGCCCAACGCCAAATTGTGGAGAAAATTGAACGGCAGTTGCAAGCGCTCGACGGCGTGCGACATCTTAAATTCGAAGCGGAGAAGCGAATTGAGGAAACTTTGTCGGAAGTATGGGGAAAATAAATTGTATTTTTCAGTGAGTTTAGATTATGAAATATACAGAAAAACAAATTGAACAATATTTCAGCGATTATATTGCTTCAAATAAAGGTGCGATAAAAAGCCGTTTACGGTTTTTATTGGACATTTGGAAACAACAAGATGATCAATTGACTGCGCCTGATGTTTGGTATTGTTTTGAGGAAGCGAGGCATGCGTTTATGATGGGTGATTTTGTCGCAAGCATTATTATGAGCTCGGTCACAATGGAAAGACATTTGGCGAGATTATTAGGGCTTTCGTATTTTAAGCCAGTTGATGAAAAAACTTCGTTGGAGGGTGTTGGAGAAAAAGTTATCAAATCAGCAAAAGAAAAAGGTATAATTGATGATGATTTGAAGAAGAAACTACTGGAACTAAATAAAATGAGAGCTGATTTTGTTCATGGTATAGATTCTAATGTTCACCAAAGACCGCAAAAGAAAGATTCAATTATAAATGCGTTTATGTGGACAGAGCCAACAATTTATAACAAAGAGATAGAAAGAAACGCGAAAAAATCTATCAAAATACTATTTGAAGCAATGGGAAAACTGCATTATACAAAATTAAATTATTACTAAGAATAAAGAAAAACTTAAACTCGCCCAATACGAAAGGGTCGCTTCCGCGGGCGAGTGGAAGTGGGTCTGGAGTGAATTTCCCTTGCCTTAAATTGTCGCAGGGAGACGGTTCTACTGACATATATATCGAGCTTACAACATAGTATAATCAATAATTTTTCTGTTTTTGCTTTATCTGAAAACAGAAAACCGATAAAAGAAAACTTTTTTTCCAAAAGAAGGATTCGGGGAAGACATAAGGGTCAAATACTGTCTTGAATTTCAGCCCCAAATTTCACCTGATAATAATTTTTAATTTTTGATATCTTTAATATTTACATAG
The DNA here is from genome assembly GCA_035528175.1 of Minisyncoccota bacterium. Classification (GTDB taxonomy): domain Bacteria; phylum Patescibacteriota; class Minisyncoccia; order RBG-13-40-8-A; family RBG-13-40-8-A; genus JAHILA01. The sequence continues at coordinate 434 of DATKZC010000024.1, read as the reverse complement.
AAATATACATTGTCTTGTTCTTTAAAATTACATGGGCACCCAAGTTTAATTATTTAAAAATAGAAATAGACCATATTATCACTGAATTAAGAGTAGGTAATTAAATCAGTAACAATAATAGAACAAGAATAGAGAACAATAATCAATAGGAGTCAATAATAGCAATAATAGGGACAGCTTGGGCTCAAGTTGCTAGTGCAATATCTAGTTTTGGTATAATATACCAAAGAAAGGAGTTGCACATGTCCCAATACCACCGATTAAATGTTAATGAACGTGAAGAAATCTCCCTTAGAATAGCGCAAGGGAGCAGCCAATATGACATTGCGATTTCACTTAGCCGATCTCCTAGCACAATTTGCCACGAAATTAATCGTAATACTAAATATGGGCAACCATACAGGGCTGTTCAAGCCCAACGTCGCACTGATCGA
>DATKZC010000023.1:0-34283 GCA_035528175.1 Minisyncoccota bacterium | reverse complement strand
CTTTGAAGTCAAGGCAATTAAAACCGGCCGAGTTAGTTTACAGGGTTCTTTTGTAACCACGAAAGGCGGGGAAATGTATCTGACTAATGCTTTGATTCCACCGTATCAGCCAGTTAATACGCCGGTTGAACATGACCAGACGCGGCCAAGAAAACTTTTATTGAGAAAATCAGAAATCAGTTCTCTAATCGGCAAATTAAAAGTAAAAGGGTTGACATTAATTCCGATTCGGCTGTATACTAGGAAAAGCAAGATAAAGTTGGAATTCGGGGTAGCAAAGGGGAAAAGGAAGATTGATAAAAGAGAAACAATTAAGAGAAGAGACCTTGAAAGAGAATTGGGAAGAAAAATTGGGGGACGATAGGTTTCGATCGAAGATCTTTTTAAAATAAGCAAGTCGAGGATTTCAGCATCTCGTTAAAATCTGGAAAAAACAAACGCAAAAACAAATTTTGCTTTCGCTGCAGCTTAATTTATTAAGTCACAGCCACTTTAATTGAAATTCTCAATAGGCGATTGAAGTGTTATAGTGCCGAAAGGCATTTGAGATAGGTGTCTTGGTTCCCAATACAAAATACTGAAACGAAATTGGGTCAGGTTATTCTGATTTTTGTCTGCTTTTATCTAAATAACCGAGAAAATAAACAGACCAAGCTTGTCGAATTATTTTAAAGAGCCTTCGAGACGGGAGTTCAATTCTCCCCGTCTCCATTCGACTCATTTTAAAATCAATATATTAATGTTTATAAAAAAACCATTTTTTAGAAAATTTGATAGAGGACGCTTTGGAAGAGGATTTATAAAACAGAACAATGACAAGGCGAATGAACAAATTCGCGTTCCGCAAGTAAGAGTTATTGATGAAACCGGAATTAATCTTGGGATCTTAAATACACAGGATGCAATTAAAATCGCTAAAGACAAAGGATTAGACTTAGTTGAAATTTCAACCAAAACAGAACCGCCAATCTGTAAAATTATAAATTACGGAAAATATAAATACATACAGGAAAAGAAAGAGAAAAAACAGCAGTCCCATCAGAAAAAGACCGAAATAAAAGGAATTAGAATCGGATTAACTACATCTCCTCATGACTTAGAAATAAGAGCACATCAAATAGAAAAATTTTTTAAAGAAGGCCATAAAATAAGAATTGAAATGAAATTAAGAGGTAGAGAAAAAGCACACGGAGATTTAGCAAAAGAAAAATTAGAATCATTCTTAACCACAATTGCCGGAGGAGTTAAAAGGGAAGAAGAAATAAAAAGATCTCCTCAAGGTATGAGTGTAACTATATGTCAGGGAAAACAAGAAAATCAGTAGTCAAAAGATTTAAAATAACAAAGAATAAAAAACTGATGTATCGCTTACCGCATCAGAATCATTTGAATGCAAAGCAAAGTGGCAATAAAAAAAGGGCAAAACGGCACTCAAAACGAGTTGAATCAAAAACTAAGATGGTGAGGAATATTGTTGAATTTAGAAACATGTAAAAAATTATGCCAAGAGTTAAACGCGGCGTTCAAAAACGCGCCAGAAAGAAAAAAATTATAAAATTAGCCAAAGGATTCAAATGGGGTCGAAAGGCAAAATATAGATTAGCCAAAGATGCTTTGCGCCATGCTTGGACTTATGCTTATCGCGACCGAAGAAACAAAAAAAGAAGTTTTAGGAATCTTTGGAATATAAAAATCAATGCCATTTGCAGAGAAAATGAAATTTCTTACAGTCGTTTTATCAATGCTATTAAGAAAAATAAAATAGAAATTGATAGAAAAATTCTATCGCAATTGGCTGAAAAGCACCCCGAGACATTTAAAAAGATACTTTCTACCGTCGCTGAAGCCAAGGCGGACAAGGAAGAAATCAAAAAGTAGTATTTAAAAATTTGGGGCCCCGCCGTAGCGGGGTTCTTTTAAATTAAGCTAAATTAAGTTAAAATAAAGGTAATGACAATTCGAAAGCAGATTAAGGAAATAATAAAGAAAGCAGTTTTCTCATACGCTGAAGCTACGGAGGACAAGAATTTTACTGTAGAAATTCCGGAAAATAAGGAATACGGCGATTATGCCACAAATGTGGCCTTAATTTTCTCTCGACAAGCTCGAGACAAGTGGCCAAACCCAATACAATTAGCCGAGGAAATTAAATCTAAAATTTCCAGCGAGATGTTTGAAAAAATTGATGTTGTAAATGGTTTTATAAATTTTTATTTCAAGCCGGAATTCTTGCAAAACCAGATTAAAGAAATCATCAAAGAGAATAAAAATTACGGAAAGACCAATATTGGCAATGGCGAAAAAGTACAAGTGGAATTTATTTCTTCTAATCCGACTGGTCCTTTGACAGTTGCTAATGGCAGGGGCGGTCCAATGGGAGATGTTTTGGCGAATGTACTGAATTTTGTTGGATATAAAATAAAAAAAGAGTTTTATATAAATAATGCCGGGAACCAGATAGCTGTTTTGGGACATTCAATATTAAAAGATGATAAGGCGCAGTATAGGGGCGGATATATTGATTCGTTGGTAGGCAGGATTAAAGAAAGAGATGTATATAAAGCAGGTCAGGAAGCAGCAAAAATCATTATTGATGAGATGATAAAGAAAACCACTGATAAGTTTGGGATTAAATACGATGAATGGTTTTGGGAGTCTGATTTACATAAAAAAGACTTGACGGAGAAGATTATTAAATTATTGAAAGACAAAAATTTATTATATGAGCAGGATGGCGCGACATGGTTTAAGAGTAGCAGTTTGGGAGATAATAGAGACAGGGTTTTAATTAAAAAAGATGGCTTGAAAACATATTTAGCCAGCGATATTGCTTATCATTACAATAAATTCAAGGAGAGAAAATTCGATAAAGTAATAAATATCTGGGGCGCTGACCATCACGGCGATGTGCCTGGCTTAATGGCTGGTGTTGAGGCAATCGGATATAAAGGGCAATTGGAAATAATTTTACAGCAATTTATTACAGTAACAGAAAAAGGAAAGAAAATAAAAATGTCCAAACGTCTTGGAACTTTTGTTCCTATGGATGACTTGCTCAATGCAGTTGGTTCGGATGTGGTCAGATTTTTCTTTTTGATGCATTCGGCTGACAAGCAAATGGATTTTGACATGGATTTAGCAAAAGAGAAATCGGACAAAAATCCGGTCTATTATGTGCAATACGCGTACGCGCGCATTAACAGTATTTTAAGAAAAACTAGCGGGCATAATTTGAATGTAAAATTGGAATTATTAAATCATCCAGCGGAAATAGAATTAATTAAAAACTTGATTGCATTTCCGGAAATTATTGAAGAAACAGCGAAAGATTATCAAGTTCATCGTCTGCCAACATACGCAATAAAATCTGCGGCATTGTTTCATAGGTTTTATACAGAATGTCATGTTTTAGGGGAGGAAAGGGACTTAGAAAAAGCGCGTTTGGCATTAATTATGGCCACAAAAATCGTTTTGGAAAATATTTTAGACTTAATGGGCATTGGTAAGCCCGAAAAAATGTGAATATACCAGAAATAGAAAAGAAAATATTGGAATTTTGGAAAGAAAATAAGATTTTTGAGAAATCCCTGGCAAAACCCCTCGACAAAGCCCAGGGCAATGATTTTGTATTTTATGAAGGCCCCCCGACCGCAAATGGCAAACCTGGAATTCATCATGTTCTGGCTAGGGTATTTAAAGACTTAATTCCGCGATATAAAACTATGCAAGGTTATTACGTTGGAAGAAAAGCCGGATGGGATACACATGGATTGCCGGTTGAGTTGGAGGTTGAAAAATTGTTGGGTCTAAAAAACAAAAAAGATATCGAAAATTATGGTATAGAAAAGTTCAACCAAAAATGCAAAGAAAGCGCATGGAAATACAAAGAAGAATGGGAAAGAATGACCGAAAGGATCGGTTATTGGGTAGATATGGAGCATCCCTATATTACTTACGAAAATAATTATATAGAATCTCTGTGGTGGATTATAAAGCAAATACATGAAAGAAAATTACTCTACAAAGGATACAAGGTAGTTCCGCAATGCCCGCGTTGTGGAACAGCTTTATCGTCTCATGAGGTTGCCCAAGGTTATCAAAACATTGAAGAAGAGTCGGTCTATGTAAAATTTAAGGTGAAAGGGAAAGATGATGAATATATTTTAGCTTGGACAACTACGCCTTGGACATTGCCCGGCAACATCGCATTGGCTGTTGGCAAGGAAATTAAATATGCCAAAATTAGCCAAGGCAATGAGATTTATTATTTGGCTAAAGATTTATTAAACAAAATTGATGGCAAGTATAAAATTATTGGAGAAATTAAGGGTGAAAAATTAGTCGGCATAGAATATGAGCCATTATTTAATAGTGTGATCAAGGATAATGAGAAAAATGCGCAAAATGCGTTTAAAATTTATCCTGCTGATTTTGTTTCAACTGAAGATGGGACAGGCATTGTTCATACTGCAGTAATGTATGGTCAGGATGATTATGAATTAGGTGAAAAAATTGGCCTGCCAAAAGTTCATACGGTAAATATAGATGGAATTTTTAATGAATTAGTGCCACAATGGAAAGGAAAATTTGTCAAAGATGTTGAAAAAGAAATTGTTGAAGACCTAAGAAAAAGAAACATATTATACAAAACAGAAAAATATAAACACGATTATCCATTTTGCTGGCGATGCGATTCTCCGTTGATTTATTATGCCAGGGATTCTTGGTATTTTGAGATGAGCAAATTAAGAGATGATTTGATTAAAAATAACGAAAGAATAAATTGGATTCCGGGACATATAAAAGAAGGGAGGTTTGGAGAATGGTTAAGAGAGATTAAAGATTGGGCTATTTCTCGCGAGAGATATTGGGGGACGCCAATACCAGTATGGGTTTGTGAAAAATGTAGAAAAATAAGAGTCATTGGTTCACGCAAGGAATTGGGCGTTGACGAAAAATTTGACCTGCACAGACCGTATATTGATGAAATTAAATTAAAATGCGATTGTGGCGGAGAAATGAAAAGAACTCCCGAAGTAATGGATTGTTGGTTTGATTCTGGCTCAATGCCGTTTGCTCAATTTCATTATCCATTTGAAAATAAGAATCTTATTGATAAAGATGAAAGATATCCAGCGGATTTTATTTGCGAAGCGATCGATCAGACACGAGGATGGTTTTATACCTTATTGGCAATTTCTACATTATTGGATAAAGGGACTCCTTATAAGAATGTGATTTGCCTCGGTCATATATTGGATAAAAATGGCCAAAAAATGTCCAAACATATTGGAAATATTATTGACCCATGGGAAATGATTGAAAAATATGGCGCGGATGTTGTACGATGGCATTTTTATACCATAAATCAGCCAGGAGAAACAAAAAGATTTGACGAACAGGCATTAAAAGAATCAAGTAAAATGTTTAATACTTTATTAAATGTTTTAACTTTTTATAAAATGTTTTCATCCGACAAAATCAAGGATTTAACCAAAAAAGATATTGAAAATGTTTTAGATAAATGGATAATTTCAAAATTAAATTTCTTGATAAATGAAATTACGGAACATTTAGACAAATATAGTATTACAATTGCTGCTCGACACATTGAAGAATTTATCAATGACTTGTCTGTTTGGTATATTAGGCGTTCAAGAGACAGGTTTAAAGATGGCGACAAGAACGCGATGAAAGTTTTAGGTTTTACGTTAATAAACTTAACAAAATTAATTGCCCCATTTATTCCGTTTACAGCAGAGCATATATATAAGGAATTGAGCGGAGAAAAAGAATCAGTACATTTAGAGGATTGGCCAAAAGTGGAGAAAAAATTGATTGATGAAAAATTGGAAGAAAAAATAAAGCAAGTTCGGGAAATTTGCAGTTTGGCTTTGCAAAAAAGAGCGGAAGTAGGAATAAAAATCCGCCAGCCACTAAATAAATTACAGATTCCTAATTATAAATTACAAGATGAATTGATTGATTTAATTAAAGATGAAGTGAATATAAAGGAGGTAGCCACGGATTTGAAAGAAGGGGTGATTTTAGATACGACAATTACCAAAGAACTAAAAGAAGAGGGTTTTGTGCGGGATTTTGTAAGAAGCATTCAGGTCTTAAGGAAAGAGGTCGGTTTAACGCCAAAAGATAGAATTCGAGTTTATTACGGCTTGTCCTCCGTAGCTTTAGCGAAGGAAGGGAAAGAAATCATCTCAAAATACACTGAACAAATCAAAAAACAAGTTATTGCAGAGAAGATTGAATTTAAAGAAGGGGCGGATTTGACTATTGACAAAATAAGTTAATTTTTCTATACTATAATCAGTACTCTATGGTTTCTTTGTTCTTCGAACTTGGAGGAGTTCCGACAGAATCGGAACCCCTATTTTATTTTCTTAAATAGAAATTATGATAAACTTTAAATATGATTCATTTTATTTTTCTTGACATTAAATTTCTAAAGAATATAATTAAATCATGGATAAAGATTATACAGAATTAATTGAATATTTAGGAGATAAATTTGAAAAAGTAGACAATCGTTTTGATAAGATAGACGAAAGGATTGACAAGATAGACGAGAAGATTAATAAAATAGGAACAACACTAGAAAATAAGGCAGATAAAAAGGATGTGCAAGATTTAGTCAATGCCATTGATAGATTGACCAAATCAATTGAAACTTATCGTGAAGAACAAATCGCTTTATCTTTTAAGGTTGATAAAATGGAAAAGTGGATTCAGCAAATTGCTGATAAGGTTGGAATAAAATTAGTTTTTTAGAATGATTAAAACCGAGGCGATTATATTGAAATCAGCTGATTCAAACGAGGTTGATAGGATTTTGACCATTTATAGTGAAAAACTGGGAAAGATTAATATTTCTGCAAAAGGAGTTAAAAGATTAGAAAGTAAACTACGATATTCTATTGAAGCTATTACTTATGTGCAGATGATTCTTGTTGAAGGCAAGAATTTTTTGATTTTAAAAGACGCGGTTTTAATTGACCAGTTTTTAAATATTAAAAAAGACTTGGAAAAAATAAAAATCGCCCAGAAACTTATGGATTTAATTGATGAGGCGATTGTCGGAGAAGAAAGGGATGAAAATATCTGGAAACTGGTTTTACAAATATTTAAAGAGCTTAATGTGGGACGTACGACGTCCCACATAACGACGTCTAATATAATTATAGAGTTTGAGAAAAAATTAATTAAACTTTTGGGCTATGATCCTGAAGAAATGAAAGAAATAGAAAACCTATATTAAAAGTGATATAATATAAATATGAATAGTGAATTTGAATACAAGCCGATAAATACTCAATATCAGCCGATTCAAACCGAACAGCAGCAAGCGGGAAAAGGAAGCGGATTGATGAATTTATTTAATAAAAAAAATCTGCCAAAAACTTCGGCAATTTTAATTATTGTCGGGATTTTGATTATTGTGGGAGCGATTATCTGGGGCAGAAGTTCTTTCAGCAAATCTAGAATTGATTTAAGTATAACGGCGCCTGATAATATTTCATCCGGCGAAGAAACAATTTTGACAGTGGAATATAAAAACAATAATCGCGTTTCATTGGATGATGTCCATTTAATAATAAATTATCCCAAAGGCAGTTTTTCCCCTGAAGGCAAGGAAGTTTTTCAGGATGATAGGAATTTAGGAACAATTGGCAGAAATGCTGAAGGAAAAGAAGATTTTAAAATCAGATTTCTTGGCGAAAGGGGTGATATTAAAAACATTACTGCCAAATTAAATTACAGACCGCAAAATATTAATTCCCGATTTGAGAATGCGGTTTCCTTAAAAGCCGAGATTGACACAATTTTAATCGGAATTCATATTGAAGGTTCGGAAAGGGCAGTCGCAGGCCAGCAGGTGAATTATGCTATTGAATATGAAAACAGAACAGAGGAAATTGTTAATAATTTAAAAATAAAATTAGAATATCCGTATGATTTCCAATTCAAAAACTCCGAACCAGCGCCAAAATCAGAAGACGAAGATGATATTTGGGAAATAGATTTTCTGAGACCAGGAGAAAAGAAGACAATTAATTTGGTTGGCATTCTGAGTGGGCAGGAAATGGAAAATAAGGTTATAAAGGGATTTATCGGCAGAACAGAAGACGATAATTTTATCCAATACAGTCAATCGGAATTTATTACTCAGATATCTCTTGCGCCGATTGTGCTGGTTTCAAACATAGATGGAATAGAGGAAGATTGTGAGGTCAATCCCAGCCAGCAATTAAAATACAGAATAAAATTTAAAAACAATACAGACGTTGCCTTGAGAGAATTGATTTTAAAGGTTTATTTAAAAGACAGTGTTTTTGATGTCAGGGAAATCGAATTGGATAATAAAGGATTTTTTGATAGTCGAGAAAATGTAATTATTTGGAGCGGAGCAGATATTCCGCAATTGAATTTACTTGAACCTAGCCAATCCGGAGAAGTGGGTTTTGAAATAGGGATTAAAGAAAGTTTACCAATTTCCAGCTTTAATGATAAAAACTTTAAGGCAAATATAATTACTGAAATTCAAACTCTGACTGTGCCGGCGAAATTCGCAGGAACAGAACTGAAATTTGAAAAAGAATTAAGTTGTAAGATTAACAGCCAGCTCAGCTTGCAATCAAAAGTTTATTATTACGAGCCGTCGCAAGGAATTTATAATACCGGTTTAATTCCTCCGAAAGTTAATGCAATGACAACTTATACCGTACATTGGCAGATAACCAATACTTCTAATGATTTGGACAGTGTTAGGGTTAAGGCGGTTCTACCTCAAGGAATTAGCTGGACCAATTACCAGATTAATAAATTAAATAAAGGCCAAGTCTCTTATAATGAAAGGACAAAAGAAGTTATTTGGGATATTGGCAGGATTTCGGCTGGAGCAGGAATAACGATGCCGATGTATGAACTAATTTTTCAGATAGGCCTTACACCATCCATAAATCAAGTTGGTCAAACGCCGGTTTTAATTAATGAATCTTCAATTGAAGGAAAAGATTTATTTACGGATTTAATTTTAACCAAATCCACTTCTCCTGTTGATGCTGCTTTGCCCGATGATTCAAGGGTAGGATATAATGAGGGCAGGGTAGTAGAATGATATATGGAAAATTTAATGGAAAAAATTGTAAGTTTATGTAAAAGACGAGGATTTATTTATCCTGGTTCCGAAATTTACGGCGGACTCCGCGGAACTTGGGATTATGGTCCGCTCGGAAATGAGTTGAAATTTAATCTCAAACAGGAATGGTGGAAAACAATAGTTAAGGAGCGCGAAGACGTGGTTGGTGTCAGTGCTTCAATTTTAATGAATCCGAAAGTTTGGGAGGCATCCGGTCATACGCAAAACTTTGTTGACCCATTGGTTGAGTGCAAAATCTGTCACCAAAGATTTAAAATCGACGAGAAAGAGCAAATCAAGAATCACGAAGAACAGCATACGAAAAAGAAAGAAAAAATAGACCTGCGCCAAGGCGAGACAAGTTGGACGGAACCGAAAAAATTCAATATTCTTGTAGAAACCAAACTCGGCGTAGTTGAAGGTGAAAAAGACATTACTTATTTGCGCGGGGAAATAACCCAGGGCGTCCATGTTAATTTTAAAAATATTTTAAATTCTTCAAGATTGAAAATTCCTTTTGGCGTTGCACAAATCGGCAAAGCATTCAGAAACGAAATTACTCCGGGAAATTTCACTTACCGCTCAATAGAATTTGAACAGATGGAGCTTCAATATTATGTTAGACCGGATGAAAAAGAATCGATGAAACAGTACGATTTTTGGAAAAAAACGAGGATGGAATGGTATAAAAAATTAGGAATCAAGAAAGACAGATTAAGATTTAGGGAACACGCTAAAGATGAATTGGCGCATTATGCGCGCGCTGCCTGGGATGTCGAATATAAAACGCCCTTTGGATGGAAAGAATGCGAAGGAATTCATCATCGCGGGGACTGGGATTTATCCCGCCATCAGCAGTATTCCGGGCAGGACATGTCTTATTTTGATGAAGAAACCAAAGAAAAATTTATTCCTTGGGTCATTGAAACGTCGGGAGGGGTGGACAGGGCAACTCTATTCTTTCTAATTGATGCTTACTGCGAAGAAAAAGATTCCTCGACTAAGCTCGGAACAAGCCGCATTGTTTTAAAATTGCATCCTAAATTAGCGCCATATAAAGCAGCAGTATTTCCATTATTGAAAAACAAACCTGAATTAGTTGAAAAAGCGAGGAAGATTTATCAAGAGTTGAAAAAAAACTTCGAAATTGCCTGGGATGATCGGGGGAACATCGGTAAAAGATATTTTTCACAAGACGAAATCGGCACGCCGCTTTGCATAACAGTTGATTTTGATACTTTGGAAAAATATGATGTGACAGTTCGTAATCGAGACACGATGAAACAAAAAAGAATAAAAATTAGTGAATTAAAAGATTATTTAAACGAAAAAATAAATGTCTAAACCATATCAGAAATTTACATTTAAAAATGGACTAAGACTGATCGCTGTTCCGATGAAAAACACCAAGGCAGTGACTGTTTTGGTTTTGGTCGGAACTGGTTCGAAATACGAAACTAAAAAAATTAACGGCATTTCTCATTTTTTAGAGCATATGTTTTTTAAAGGAACCAAGAAGAGGCTGAATACTTTGGCAATAGCAGAGACGCTTGATAAGGTCGGGGGAGAATTCAATGCTTTTACGAGCAAGGAAGTAACTGGCTATTGGGCTAAAGTTGACGGCAAACATTTAGATTTGGCATTGGATTGGGTTTCGGATATATTTTTAAACTCTAAATTAGAACGAAAAGAAATAAATAGAGAAAGAAATGTGATTATTGAAGAAATAAATATGTATTTGGATGACCCCAAAAGATACATTTGGGATTTATGGGATCAATTGCTTTATAACGACCAGCCAGCCGGATGGCCTGTTATTGGAGAAAAAAAGATAATTAAAAAATTAGGGCAAAAAGATTTTTTAGACTATTTAAAAAAACACTATTCTGCACAAAATACATTAATTACTATAGCTGGAAACGTGGAAGAAATTAAAAGTTTAAATTCCAGGATTAAAAATTATTTTTCTGGTATAAAAATTGGCGAGTCTCAAACCAAAAAGAAAGTTATTGAGAATCAGAAAAAATCCCAGATATTGCTTCATTATAAAAAAACAGACCAAACGCATTTATTTTTAGGCGTAAGGGGTTATGATACTTTTCATCCAGATAAATATGCTTTTGGTATACTGGGGACGATTCTCGGGGGCAATATGAGTTCTCGTTTATGGATAGAAATAAGGGAGAAAAATGGATTAGGTTATTATGTGAGAACCTCGATAGACAACAATACAGATAATGGTTCTTTATTTACGCGTGTCGGAGTGGATAATAATAAAGTGGACAAAGCTATAAAAATAATCCTAAAAAATTATAATTTGATTAAAAATAAAAAAGTTGCCGAATCAGAACTTAAAAAAGCAAAAGATTATATTAAGGGGAGAACAATTCTAAACATGGAGGAATCAGATGAACAGGCGATATTTTATGCCAACCAAGAGCTTATAGAAAATAAGATTTTGACGCTGGAAGAAAAATTTGCTAAAATAGAAGCAGTGACAGCAAACGATGTTCAGAGAGTAGCAAGAGACATATTTAAGCCAGAGAAATTAAATTTAGCATTAATTGGTCCATTTAAGAACAAAACCAAGTTTGAGCGCCTGTTAAAATTATGAGTGACTCAAAAACAATAAGCATTTCTACGAATACTATTTTAAAGGTTATATTTATAATCTTGCTTTTGGTATTTATTTACTTAATTAAAAATGTAATCATTATTTTTCTTTTTGCGCTGATTATTGCTTCAGCTATTGTTCCGATAGTAGGTCTTTTAGAGAAAATAAAAATACCTCGGGTAATCGGTACATTATTGGTTTATATTATTGTAGTCGGTATTTTGGCTTTGATAGTTTATCTGATAATTCCAGGCATTGCCCGCGACATTAAGGGTTTTGCTTCGTCTTTGCCGCAATATATCGAAAAAATATCGGATAAATTTGATTCATTAAAGAATGTCTCATCGAAATATCAGGGTATAGTTAACAATGTCCAGAATTCTTTGTCTGAATTAGGGGATTATTTAAAAGGAAAGAGCGCTAATCTGCTTTCAACCGCATTCGGAATTTTTGGCGGAGTGTTTTCTTTTATAATGATTTTAATCATATCTTTCTATATTTCGGTGTTAAAAAAAGGCGTCCAGAGAACCCTGACCGCCGTTATCCCAATTCATTATCGCGACCGCATATTAGATTTATGGGAAAGAGCTCAGCAAAAATTCGGCAGGTGGCTACAGGGACAGGTAATCCTAGGAGTGATTATCGGTGTTTTGTCCTATATCGGACTTTCCCTTTTAAATATCAAATTTGCGCTTTTGTTGGCTGTTTTAGCCGGTGTTCTGGAAATTTTTCCCTATATTGGCCCGGTTCTGGCAGGTATCCCGGCAGTATTAATAGGATTTTTACAGGCGCCGATTATCGGTCTTTGGGTTCTTATCTTATACGTGGTTATTCAACAGCTTGAAAATTATGTAATTACCCCATTGGTTATTGGCAAGGTGGTTGGTTTAAATCCGATAGTTGTAATTATGGCTTTGCTTATTGGTGGGCAATTGGGTGGGATTTTGGGAATGATTCTGGCAGTTCCCTTGGCTGCGGTTTTTGCAGAATTCTTAAAGGATATGATTAAAGAAAGAAAACAACCAGAACGAAAATAATTACAGCAATTTGTGCAGAAAGGCCAAGGAAGGTGATTCCACCTTCCTTTTTTAAATGAAGATACTTATAATGAAAGTCAAGATAATTTTTTAATAAATGCGTAGGCATAAATAAAATAAAAAAGGCGAAAATAATATCTGGTAATACAGAAACAAAAATGCCAAACAAGACAAATAATAGATAATTAAAATTCAATTGTTCTTTTTGCCAGAGAGTTAAAAAGACAATCAATAAGCCAATTAATCCGTCAATACCTATTTTAATTAAAGTGATTATAAGTTTTTTAAAATTTCTGGTTTTGCGAAAATCTTGTACGCCTTTAATAGAGTAATCCCAGTGCGGAATTCTATCCATAATAAAATGAATCAAAAATCCTAAAATTATAATAAGGCCAAAATTTTGCGTTTTGGCCCCAATTACAGCTCCCGTAATAATGTGAGGCAGAAGAATCATGTTATAATATAATTATATGGCAAAATTATACATAATAGCAACTCCAATAGGTAATTTAGAAGATATTACTTTTCGGGCGTTACGGATTTTAAAAGAAGTTGATTTGATTTTATGCGAAGACATGCGAGTGAGCAAGAAATTATTGGATCATTACAATATTAAAAAACCGCTTGAAAGTTACCATCAACACAGTAATATCAAAAAAATAAATTATATTATTGATTTACTAAAACAAGGAAAGAACTTGGCTTTGGTTTCTGATTTCGGTACTCCAGGAATATCGGACCCAGGGAATAAATTAATTAAAGAAGTTAAAAATTTTGCAGAAATTATTCCGATTCCTGGTCCGAGCGCCATTACTGCTATTGCCAGCATATCCGACTTCTCGATGGATAAATTTGTTTTTATGGGTTTTCCGCCACATAAGAAGGGTAGGCAGACCATGTTTAAAGAAATTGCAGAGTCAAAATATCCAGTCATAATTTACGAATCAGTACATAGAATCGTAAAAACATTACGAGAATTGAAAGAATTTAATGATTTTGATATAGTGATTGGACGTGAATTAACCAAGAAATTTGAAACAATTTATAGAGGGAAAATTAAAGATATAATTGGGAAAATCGAACCGCGAGGAGAATTCGTAATAATATTATGGAAAAAATCTTAATTACAACACCAATATATTACGTAAATGATAAACCGCATATAGGTCATGCTTATACGACTTTGGCTGCGGATGTTTTAGCGCGTTTTTTTAGAGCGCAAGGCAATGATGTTTTCTTTTTAACTGGCACAGACGAACATGGGATAAAGGTTGCTGAAGCTGCTGAAAAACTCGGGAAAAAACCGCAACAGATTTGCGATGAAAACAGCGAAATATTTAAGAAGGTTTGGACAAATTTAGGCATAAAATACGATTATTTTATCCGCACAACCGAAAAACAACATGAAGAAATAGTTAAGAAATTTATCACAAAATTAAAAGAAAAAAACGCTGTCTATGAAAAAGAATATACAGGACTATATTGCAAGGGGTGCGAAAAATTTTTAACAGAGAAGGATCTGATTGACGGATTGTGTCCTGATCATAAAAGGGAACCGGAAAAAATCTCGGAAAAAAACTATTTTTTTAAATTAACCGATTTTTTGAGAGAAATAGAAAAACTGGTTAAAAAGGGTAAACTAAAAATCGAGCCAGAACGGGCAAAAAATGAAGTATTGGGATTATTAAACCAGGGGTTAGAGGATTTTTCTATTTCGCGCCAGAAAGAACGGTTGAAATGGGGCATAGATTTGCCGTTTGACGAAAATCAGGTTGTTTATGTCTGGGTTGATGCCTTGTTAAATTATAAAACCGGAGACGGAAGCAACAGATTTGAAGATTACTGGAAGCATGGCAAAGTCATCCATTTATTAGCAAAAGATATTCTGAAATTTCATGCTATTTATTGGCCAGCAATGCTTTTGGCCGCGGGAGAAATCTTGCCTGATACGGAATTTATTCACGGATTTTTTACTATTAATGGTCAAAAAATGAGCAAAACACTAGGTAACGTTATAGACCCGAATAATTTAGTTGAAAGATTTGGAACTGACGCTGCGCGGTATATTTTACTTTCACAGTTTCCGCTTACGCAGGATGGCGATGTTAAGGAAGAGAAATTTGTGGAGAAATATAATTCTGATTTAGCGAATGGAATCGGTAATTTAACAGCGAGGATTTTAACTTTATCAATAAAAAACGGAATTAAAAAAGCAAATGCCGATAAAGAAATTGAAAAGACAGTTAAGACGACAAGAAAAAATCATGAAAAATTGATGGAAGATTTTAAATTATATGAAGCAATAGAAAATATTTGGGAATTAATTGGATTTTGTGATAGATATATTGAACAAAACAAGCCATGGGAACTGGTTAAAACGGATAAGAAAAAATTAGAACAAGTTCTTTCTAGTCTTTTATATGCCCTTTCCGAAATTGCAGATTTAATTGCGCCGTTTTTACCCGAGACAAGCGGAAAAATAAAAAATCAACTAAAAACCGGAAAAACTGAAATCTTATTTCCAAGAATATAATGTTAATTGATACACACGCACATCTTAATTTTAAAGATTTTAAAAACGACCGAGATGAAATCATCGGTCGTTGTTTAAGCAACAATGTTTATATTATTAATGTTGGTGCGGACTTGGAAACATCGCAAAAAGCAATAGAAATCGCGGAAAAATATGACAAAGGTGTTTACGCAAGCGTGGCAATACATCCACATAATGTGAAATCCGACAAAAGCTTCGCATTTAGACAGGTGGCAGATTTGGTTAAATCTGCCAAAGTTGTTGCTATTGGCGAGTGCGGGCTTGATTATGCTTTTTGCGAGAATGACGAAGGGGTGCAGAAATTACAGCAAAAAGTTTTTATTCAACATTTAAAATTGGCAAAAGAATTAAATAAGCCAATAATTATCCATTCCCGAAGATTATTTCCAAAAATATTAGAGATAGTTAAAAAATATCCAGGATTAAAAGGAGTGCTCCATTGTTATATGGGTCGGTGGTCTTATGCTGAAGAGTATTTAAAATTGGGGTTTTATTTGAGTTTTACTGGCTTGATTACTTATGCACGAGATTATGATAAAGTAATTAAAAATTGCCCATTGGAAAGGATTTTAATTGAAACCGATTCGCCGTATTTAACGCCTGAACCCATTCGACAGGCTCAGGGCAAGATAGTCAGGAATACGCCCGAAAACGTTAAATATGTGGCGGAAAAAATCGCGGAAATAAAAGGAATTAGTTTTAAAAAGGTTGCAGAACAAACTACTCAAAACGCAAAAAAGCTGTTTAATTTGATATAATATAAATATGGATTACAATCCGCAGAAAATTGAAGAAAAATGGCAGAAATATTGGAAAGAAAATAAAACCAATTTTTGCAACCTGGATGAAAAGAAAAAAGACAAATTTTACAATTTGGTGATGTTTTATTATCCATCTGGCGATAAAATCCATATTGGGCACGGATATAATTATACTGGCGCGGATGTTTTTGGAAGATATAAAAAAATGGTGGGTTTTAATGTTTTGCAGCCTATTGGCGCTGATGCATTTGGCTTGCCAGCAGAAAACTATGCCATAAAAACAGGGGTGCATCCAGCTCAAAGCATCAAGCAAAATATTGATTTTGGCAGAAAGCAGCTTAAATCATTAGGTATAATATTTGATTGGGACAAAGAGATTAATACTTCTGACCCAGAATATTATAAATGGACGCAGTGGTTGTTCGGAGTTTTATATAAAAATGGACTGGCTTATCGCGCAGAGGCACCAGTTAATTGGTGTCCATCTTGCAAAACGGTTTTGGCCAATGAACAGGCAACTGAAGGAAAATGTGAAAGATGTGGTTCCGAAGTAATTCAAAAGAATCTTAATCAATGGTTTTTTAAAATTACGGATTATGCAGAAAGATTATTAGAAGACCATAAAAAACTTGATTGGCCGGAAAGAACAATCGCGATGCAAAAGAATTGGATTGGAAAATCAGAAGGAACGAATATAAAATTTAAAATCAATAATAATGAAATTGAAGTTTTTACAACCAGAATTGACACTATTTTTGGCGTCACAGCATTAATTTTGGCACCTGAACACGAATTAGTGCAGAAAATTACCACTTCTGAACATAAAAAAGAAGTTGATAATTATATTTCAGTCAGTAAAAAGAAATCAGAATTAGAAAGGACTGATTTAGAAAAGGAAAAAACCGGAGTTTTTATTGGAGCATACGCAATTAATCCTTTAAATAATGAAAAAATTCCTGTTTGGATTGGCGATTATGTGATTGCCACTTATGGCGGGGGAGCGGTGATGTTTGTGCCAGCGCACGATGAAAGAGATTTTGAATTTGCCAAGAAATATAAAATTGAAATTAGAGAAGTTATCTCAGGAGGCGATATTTTAAAAGGAGCATTTACAGAATATGGGAAATTGGTTAATTCGGGAGAATTTAATGGATTAGATTCAGAACAAGCAATTAAAAGAATTACTCAATGGTTGGAGAGAAATAATTTAGGGAAGAAAACAATCAATTATAGGTTGCGTGACTGGTTGATTTCCAGGCAGAGATATTGGGGCGCGCCAATACCGATTATTTATTGCGATAAATGCGGAGAAGTTTTAGACGAGAATCTGCCGGTCAAGTTGCCGGATTTAAAAGATTTTAAGCCAACTAACGAAGGTGAATCGCCATTAGCTCGTTCAAAAGAATTTGTGAATGTGAAATGCCCAAAATGCGGTAGCCCAGCAAAAAGAAGCACAGAAACCATGGATACATTTGTCTGTTCATCTTGGTATTTTCTCCGTTATTTAAGTCCACATCTTGATAAAAGCGCGTTCGATAAAAAGTTAGTTGATAAATGGTTGCCCGTTGACCAATATACAGGAGGCGCGGAACATGCCTGCTTACATCTGCTTTATGCGCGTTTTATCACTAAGGTGCTTTTTGACCAGAAATTCATAAAATTTGACGAACCATTTACAAAACTCAATCATCAAGGAATGATTTTAGCAGCTGACGGCAGTAAAATGTCCAAGTCAAAAGGCAATGTAGTGATTCCCGATGATTATATTAAAAAATATGGGGCAGATACATTCAGAATGTATGTGTTATTTATTGCGGCGTTTGAAGACGGTGGAGCTTGGAATGACAAGAGCATAATTGGGGTATACAGATTTTTAACCAAAGTTTGGAATTATTCTCCCATACCTCATAGTACAAAATTTAGCGATAATCAAGCACTCAGTTTATTGAATAAAACGATTAAAAAAGTGAGTGACGATATAAAGAATTTTAAATTTAATACGGCCATTTCTTCGATGATGGAATTTGTGAATTTTATTTATAACCCAAGCGTTGTTAGTATGTTAAACATAGATGATTGGGGGAATTTTTTGAAAATTTTAGCGCCATTTGTCCCGCATATTACAGAGGAATTATGGGAAAATTTAGGCAATAAAAAATCCATTTTTGAGGAAAAATGGCCGAAATATGATGAAAAATTAGTTAAAAAAGATACAATTGATTTAGTGATTCAGGTTAATGGGAAAGTTAGGGATAAAATTGAAGTAAATGCCGATATATCTGAAAAAGAAGCAACAAAACTTGTTTTATCTAACAACAAAATAAAACCTTGGTTAAATAATCAAGAACCGAAGAGAATAATTTTTGTGAAAGGAAAATTAATTAATATGGTAGTATAAAATTATGAAAAACATAGCAGTATTAATATCTGGAAACGGAACGAACTTGCAGGCGATTATTGATGAAGTGAAAACAGGAAATATAAATGGCAAAATTATTGCCGTAATTTCGAATAAAGCCGATGCTTTCGGGTTGGAAAGGGCAAAAAAAGCCGGAATTCCAGCATATTTTATTGACCACAAAGGTATTACGCGAGAAGAACACGAACAAAAAATAATTGAGATTTTAGAAAAGAATAATGTTGATTTGGTTGTTTTGGCTGGATACATGCGGGTTTTGACTTCACTTTTTGTGAATAAATACAAATATAGATTGATTAATATCCATCCCGCTTTACTTCCAGCGTTTCCAGGAACTGACGGCTATGGTGATACTTTCAATTACGGGTGTAAGGTTGGCGGATGCACAGTGCATTTTGTTGATGAAGGAGTTGATACTGGACCAATAATTATTCAGAAAACAAATGAAATTAAAGAAGACGATACTTTGGAATCTTTTAAACAACGCGGACTAAAAATTGAACATCAGGCACTTCCCGAAGCAGTTAAATTATTCTGCGAGGACAAATTGAAAATCGAAGGGAGAAAAGTTATTATTTTAAAATAAAATTTTAAGAAATAAAAATAGTCCTGATAAATCGGGATTATTTTTTGTGCCCGAGGAGAGAGTCGAACTCTCATGAGATTGCTCTCGCAGGTTTTTGAAACCTGTGCGTCTGCCATTCCGCCACTCGGGCAAAATTATTCTTTTGTAAAACCGCATTCTTTATTACTGCATTTTACCTTATCTTTTTGTGTTTTGACAAGGGGATACCCGCAATCCGGGCATTTTTCGTCAGTAGGTTTGCCCCAAAAAGCAAAATCGCATTTTGGATATTGGTCGCAGCCGTAAAATATTCCTTTTCTGCTTCTTTTTATTACTATTTTTCCCTGCCTACCGGTAGGCAGGCTAATCTTGCATTTTGGGCAAACAAGATTTAAATCTTTTTGCTCTTCTTTTTTAATGTATTTACACGCAGGATATTTAGAGCAACCCTTAAATGATCCGTATCTTCCTTGTCGCATAACTAGATTTGCCCCGCACTCTGGACATTTTTCTTCTAATAATTGTGGCTTTTCTTTTATAACTTCCTCACCATTGGCATCTAATTTTTTAGTGTTTTTACATTCTGGATAATTAGAGCAAGCCAGAAATTTCCCAAACCTTCCAATTTTGATTATCATTGGCTTTCCGCACTTCTCGCATATTTTATCCGTTTTTTCTTCAGTGATTTCTTTTTTATTTAATTCTTTTTGTTTTATTTCCAGATTTTGGTTAAAGGGTTTGTAAAAAGTTTTCAATGTTTTTTGCCATTGCTGTTTGCCATCAGCAATTTCATCTAAATCATTTTCCATTTTAGCGGTAAAATCATAATCAACTATATTGGAAAAATGTTCCATTAAGAGGTCATTAACAATAAAAGCAATGTCAGTTGGTTTTAAACGTTTGTTTTCGGTTCTCATAGCATATCCGCGCTCAATAACCGTAGAAATAGTTGGCGCATAAGTTGACGGTCGGCCAATGCCTTTTTCTTCTAATGTTTTTACTAGGGTAGCGTCAGAATAGCGCGCTGGTGGTTGAGTAAATTTTTGTATTGGATTTAATTTGATGCAATTTACATTTTCTCCCTTTTTTATTTCTGGCAGAATTTCTTCTTTAGCAGAATTTGGGTAAAATTTTAGAAATCCGTCGAATTTTATAATCTGTCCGTTTGTTTTGAATGTATATTTATCATCTTTGCTATTAATATCAATTGAAGTAGCATCAAGTTTTGCCGGGCTCATCTGGCTGGAAATTGCTCTTTGCCATATTAATTGGTAAAGCCTGAAATGGCTTTTATTTGAAGCGTTTTTTAATTGTTCTGGAATCCTGCTGATTTCAGTTGGTCTGACTGCTTCGTGGGCTTCCTGCGCACCTTTGCTTTTAGTTTTAAAATTTCTGGTTTGCAAATAATTATTACCCAAATTGATTTTGATGTAATTCGCCGCTTCGCTGATAAATTTCTGCGATAAATTTAGAGAATCGGTCCTCATGTAGGTAATGAACCCCATTTCATATAATTGCTGGGCAGTCATCATGGTTTGTTTTGCGGAAAATCCCAACCTGCGGTTTGCTTCTTGCTGTAAGGTAGAAGTTGTAAATGGAGGCAGGGGATTGCGCGTAATTTCTTTCTTTACTATATCAGCAATATAATAATCTTTTGGGGATAAAATTTCTAAAAGTGTTTCGGCTTCTTTCCGGGATTTTATTCCCAGCTTATCTATTGTTTTATTGTTTATTTTTTGTAGCTTGGCTGAAAAATTTTCATTTCTCGGAGTTTTAAAATCTCCGGAAATTTCCCAATATTCTTCAATCTTGAAATCCTGAATTTCCCTTTCCTTTTCCACAATTAAACGCACCACGATTGATTGGACTCTGCCCGCAGATAGGCCCCTGGCCACTTTTTTCCATAAAAAAGGAGAAAGCTTATAGCCCACTAATCTGTCCAGAATCCTTCTGGCCTGCTGGGCATCAACTAGGTTCATATCAATACTGCGGGGTTTTTTGAGAGCTTCTTCAATTGCAATTTTAGTAATTTCGTGGAAAACAATTCTTTTGGGATTTTTTAGTTTTAAAGCTTCTGATAAATGCCAGGCGATTGCCTCTCCTTCGCGGTCTTCGTCAGTGGCGAGTATTACTTCTTGTGATTTTTTAGCTTTCTCTTTTAATGTTGCAACGACTTTTTTTGCCTTGGGTATGATTACATATTCCGGCTCAAAATTATTTTCAACATCAATAGCCAGTTCTTTTTGTGGTAAATCGCGCATATGCCCGAAAGAGGATTCAACTGCGAATCCTTTGCCTAAAAATTGTTTGATTGTTTTCGCCTTGGTCGGCGATTCCACGATAATCAGATTCATTTTATTATATAATTGTTTTTACCAAGATTTCTTACTACTTCTTTTAATTCCAGAATTGTTAATGTGGAATTGACTGCGGAAGTTGATAATTTGCTGAGTTTTATTATTTCATCAATATGTATCGGCTGGAGAGAAAGTATAGAAAGAATAATTTCTTCTTCTTTATTCTTTGGTTTTATTTTTTTCTTTTCGGTGTTTTCTAATAAATGCGAGAGATTCAGTTCTTCTAAAATATCTTCGATGCGGGTAACTAGTTTTGCCCCTATTTTAATCAATTGATTCGTGCCTTGAGAATTGTTTTCGTAAATATTTCCCGGCACAGCGAATACTTCGCGATTCTGTTCTAAGGCAAGAGAGGCCGTAATCAGCGCTCCGCTTTTTTCCGGCGCATCAATAACCACCACGCCCAAACTCAATCCGCTGACAATTCTGTTTCTTTGAGGAAAAGTATAAACTGCGCCTATTGTTCCTTCTGGATATTCGCTGATTACTGCGCCGTGTTTGGCAATCTTTTCGCTTAATTCATAATTACATGAAGGAGAAAAACTTTTTCTATCCATTCCGCTTCCTAAAACTGCGATTGTCCTGCCGTTATTTTCCAAAGCTGCTTGGTGCGCGAATGTATCAATGCCTTTTGCAAGGCCGGAAACAATAGTAATCCCAAGTTTAGCTAATTTCCCGGCGATGTCAAGACAGGCCTGTTTTCCATACTGGGAATATCTTCTTGTTCCGACAATTGCTATTGCTACTTTGTCCTGGTTAATAATTTCTCCTTTGATATAGAGTTCTTTCGGGGGATTGTGGATTTCTTTCAGGACAACAGGATACTCTTTATCCTCTGTGGTGATTTTTTTAATATCCATAATTTACCTATTGACAAAACTTGAGCATTATGCTATGTTTATAGCAGGGTAAGAATTAGGTGTTTCGTGTTTCTGGTCCTGCCTGATGAGTGACAAGAACCAATCTACCCTCCTTGATTTGGTTGATAGTCAAAAGCTTTTAGGTTTTCTGGCTTATGCGAGAGAATCTAAAACACTCGCAGGTAGGACTAGAAACAAGAAACCAAGAAAGTGCTGATTTCTTCGAGCGCTTTTTTAATTATTTCTGGCAATTCTTTTTCTTCATCTTTGGAAAAATTCTTTAAAACGAATTCAGCAGTATCGGTTTCGGATTTCGGATTTTGTGCTTCTAATTTGGAATTAATTCCTATTCGAACTCGAGTAAAATTCTGCGTACCTAATTCATTAATAATGGACTGCACCCCTTTATGGCCTGCGGAAGAAGAATCTTTACTCGTGCGGATTTCTCCGAATGGTAGATCAATGTCATCGTGGATAACAATTAAGTTTTGAGCAGTAAGATTTGAATATTTTAAATATTCTGTCACAGCTTTGCCGGAATTATTCATAAAAGTATCAGGCTTTAATAAAATAATATTCTTATCAGATATTTCATTTTCTAAGGCATCAATTATTCTAAACCCGATATTGTGTCGGGTTTTTGTGTATTTTTTTTCTGGATTTCCAAGTCCGACAATTAAAGTTTTCATGGATTATTTATCAATTGATTAATATATTCTTTAATTTCCGAATAATTATTCAAACCCAATTTTGGAATAAGAACTGAAGCAGTTTCTCCTCCCAGGGTTGCTGTGCCGGATATAACTAAAGGAGGTGCAATGGTGTTAAATTTAATTTCATCTAAATTGGTTTTTTTAATCAGATTCCAAGCGTATCTGATATCTGTCAGGCCGATGTTGGTTAAGGAGTTTTGTTCCAGAATTCTCCAAAGTCCCAAAATTTTCGAGAAATTCCAGAAGAAATTCAGAGATAGAATTTTATTTTTTAAAGCGCCGATTACTTGCTGTTGTCTCTTGATTCTGGAAAAATCTCCCTGTGGCTGATTTCTGGTTCTGATGTATTTCAATGCAGTTTCTCCATCCAAATGCTGCAACCCCTTTTTAAGTGAGAAAGTTTCATATGAATTATACTGCGCCGGAAACGCGGGGTCATAAATATCTTCTTCAACATCAATATCTATGCCATCCAGTTTGTCAATCAATTTTTTCACGCCTTCCAAATTCAAAACCAGATAATAATTCGATTTTAAACCGGTAATTTCAGAAATTGCAGTTTTAATTGTTTCTATTCCGCCTTCTTGGTATAGGGCATTGATTTTGGTCTGCCAATTGGCAGATGGATATTTAACTAACAAATCGCGGGGGATTGAAATGCCAACGGGATTTTCCGCTTTTGGAGTGCTGTTGATGATGAGAATTGTATCGGTCAGTTTCGGCGCAGGATTGCTTTCGCCTGGAATTCCCAAGAACAGAAAATTTACCCGGTCTTTATCTTTTATTTGAAAGGGGAGCAATGAACCAATATTGCCGAGATTAATAGTTGAAGTATTGGCGCTTCTGTTGATGATGATTATTTCTCTTTTTAAAGATATTCCAAATTTGGGCGTTACTATAATCAAAGATATTAGGACAATAATCAAAATACCGAATCCGATTAGCTTTTTCGAATTGCTATTATTGCTCATTAATTATATTATATCATAATTAGCGGTTGATTTTTATCGGAGAAGCATATATAATAAATTTATGATAGATATAACCCCTAAAAATAAATTCAGGGAGGTAGTGGAGTTTACTTGGGAAATATTAAAGATTGTTATTATTTCACTGGCAATTATTATTCCTATCCGCTATTTCTTAATTCAGCCGTTTTTTGTTAATGGCGCTTCAATGGAGCCGAATTTCCATGACGGTGATTATTTAATTGTTGATGAAATTAGTTATCGCTTTGATGCGCCAGAAAGAGGCGATGTGGTCATTTTTCGTTATCCGTTGGACCCGTCGCAATTTTTTATTAAAAGAGTAATCGGACTTCCGGGCGAAAGCATAAAAGTTGAGGACGGGAAAATTTTTATCAATGGAAAGGATTTAGATGAATCGGAATATTTACAGGATATTAATACTGCCGGTAGTGTTGAGGTTAAACTAGCCGAGGACGAATATTTTGTACTCGGAGATAATAGACAGGCGAGTTCAGATTCGAGAAAATGGGGAGAAGTAGATAAAAAATTTATTATTGGTCGGGCATGGCTGAGGGCATGGCCATTCAGCCGGGCAGGCGTTTTAAACAATTAATATGCAGAAGAAAAATAAACGGGGGCGACCAAGTAAGCCCCGAAAACCAAAAATTCCGAAAATAAAAATTCAGGCACCGAGAGGTACGCATGATATTTTGCCTGAAGAGCAAAAATATTGGGAAAAAATTTATGCAATTGTATCTCAGGTTTTATCAAGCTATGGGTTTAAAAGGATTGATATTCCTATTTTTGAGGACGCGCGCTTGTATTTAAGAGGCACTGGACAGACAACAGATATTGTTCAGAAAGAAATGTATACTTTTAAAAAGGGAGATAACGAACTTTATGCATTAAGGCCTGAATTTACTCCAGGTATAGTCAGGGCATATATTGAGCACGGGATGAAAAATTTGCCTCAGCCAGTAAAGCTTTATACAACAGGTATGCTTTTTCGCCATGACAAGCCCCAAGCTGGACGTTTCAGACAATTTTATCAGATTAATTGGGAAATACTCGGCGACGAAAGCGCGGTAAGCGATGTACGAATTATTCAGGCATTTATTAGTATTTTGAAAAAATTAAATTTGAAGAGATATGTATTATATATAAATAGCATTGGCTGTTCAATCTGTGTTCCTAAATACAAGAAAACGCTGGTCAATTATTATCGCCAGAATTTAAAAGGTGTTTGCTTGAATTGTCAGAGACGATATAAAGAGAATCCTTTAAGGATGCTTGATTGCAAAAACGAAAAGTGCCGCAAATTAATTGTTAAAGCGCCGCAAGTACTGGACTATCTTTGCGATGACTGCCATAA
Source organism: Minisyncoccota bacterium (assembly GCA_035528175.1). Taxonomy (GTDB): domain Bacteria; phylum Patescibacteriota; class Minisyncoccia; order RBG-13-40-8-A; family RBG-13-40-8-A; genus JAHILA01. The sequence continues at coordinate 8,909 of DATKZC010000023.1, read as the reverse complement.
GCATTTTAAGGAAGTTTTAGAATTTCTTGATGATTTAGAGATTCCGTACCAGTTGAATCCCCAATTAGTGAGAGGGATAGATTATTATACCAGGACTGTTTTTGAATTTTATGAAGAAAATAAGGAATCTTCACAAGGAGCGTTAATGGGTGGAGGAAGATATGATAATTTGGTTGAAATGTTTAAAGGTAAGCCGACTCCGGGAGTAGGTGCGGCAGCGGGCATAGAAAGATTGATTAATGTTATCAAAAAACAAGACGTAAAACTTATTGAAAAGGAAAAGCCAAAAGTATTTTTAATTCAATTAGGAGATATGGGAAAGAAAAAATGCCTGAAATTATTCGAAGAATTCCATGGCAAGGGAATAAAAGTCGGCGAAGCATTCAGCAAGCCGAGTCTTAAATCACAATTAAAGGTCGCGGATAAAGAAGGTGTAGAGTGGGCGTTGATTATGGGCCAGAGAGAAGCGTTGGAAGATATGATTATTATTAAAGATATGAAAACAGGCGCTCAGGAAACAATAAGATTAGATAAAGCAATCAATGAAATTAAAAAAAGATTAGGTTCACCCCGTTAAATCCCCGATAAATCGGGGTTCGCCGAAGGCGAAATTTAACAGGGGTAAAGTAAAAAATCATGCAAGTTACAAAAAAACCAAGAGAAAATGTTTCTTCTTTAATGAGGCGTTTTAGCCAAAAGGTTCGTGAAAGCGGTATTTTAATGAAAGCGAAAAAATCGCAATTCCGCGAGAAACCCGTAAGTAGGACAATACGAAGGAAAAATGCTTTAGAAAGAATGACTAAAAGGAGAGAAAAAATGCGGCTTAAAAAATTCGGAAAAATATAATAAAATCATGTTAAAGGAAAAAATAAATCAAGATATCAAACAGGCAATGATTAATAAGGAAGAATTGTTATTATTGGTATTGCGGGGGATTAATGCCGTGATTCATAACAAAGAAATAGAAAAAAGGACAAAATTGAGCAAACAAGAAAAAGATATTAAAAAGCTAGAAAAAGAAAGTAAATTAACAGACGAAGAAATAACAGATGTTATTTCCGGCGAAGCAAAAAAAAGAAAAGATTCAATTGAGGAATTTACAAAAGGTGATAGGCAGGATTTAGTGGAAAAAGAAACAAAAGAATTGGAAATTTTAAAGAAATATTTGCCGGAACAAATATCCGAAGATGCAGTAAAAGAAATTGTAAAAAAAGCAATTGCGGATATTGGCGCAATCGGGCCTAAAGATACTGGTAAAGTAATGTTAATAGTAATGTCACAGGTCAAAGGCAAGACAGACGGCAAAATGGTTAATAAAATTGTCGGCGAATTATTAAAAGGATAATGGGAAAAATAAAAATCGAGATAAATAATTTAACAAGGAAGAAAATCATACTGGGATTTTTGAAAAAAGTTGCGGAACAGATATTATCTCTCAATAAGCTCGGGATAAAAAATTTAAAAAAGTTTTCAGAATTGAGCGTGGCGGTTGTGGGCGATAAAGAAATGATTAAATTGAATAAAAAACATCGGAACAGAAATTACACAACCGATGTATTGGCGTTTGATTACGGTCTCCAATTCGGCGGCCAGGGCGAAATAATTATTTGCTTGGATCAGGCAAAAAGACAGGCAAAAGAATTGAATAATGTCTTGAAAGAAGAATTATCGATTTTATTAGTTCATGGTATGTTGCATTTGGCCGGATATGACGACAAAACAAAAAAAGATTTTAATAAAATGTTAAAAAAACAAAAGGAGGTATGGCAAAAAATCATATTATAGTCGGTATAGATGTCGGCACGAGCAAGGTTAGAACGGTAGCGGCTTCTGTCAGGGTAAAAGAGGAGACGAAGCCGAAAATAATCGGCATCGGCGAAAGTATTTCTTTTGGTATGAGAAAGGGCGTGATTGTTGATATAGAAGAAATGGTAAAAAGTATCAAAAAATCCATTGATCAAGCGGAAAGAATGACTGGCTTTGCGATTGAAAAGGCCTATATTGCAATCGGCGGAAGTCATATTAAAGCAAAAAATAGTAAAGGAATAGCTGCTGTGTCGCGGGCTGACGAAGAAGTTTCCGAAGATGATGTTTTGCGCGCTATTAGCAATGCTTCGGCAGTTTCCCTTGGGCCAAATAAAGAAGTTTTGGATATTATTGCCCGGGAATTTAACTTGGACGGCCAGGATGGAATTCAGGATCCAAGAGGAATGAACGGCGTGCGTCTGGAGGTTGATACTTTGATTATCGAGGGCCATGCCCAGCATTTAAAAAATTTAAGAAAATGCCTTGCTCTAAATAGAATTGAAATTGAAGGATTGGTTTTAAATATTTTAGCTGCGTCGAACGCAGTGCTTACAAAAAAACAAAAAGAGCTCGGGGTTCTGGTTTTAGATTTTGGCGCGGGCACGGTTGGCATGTCGGTTTACGAAGAAGGGAAATTGCTAGATGTTCAGATTCTGCCTATTGGTTCCGCTCATATTACTAATGATATTGCTATTGGTTTACAGACTAGCGTTGATGTTGCGGAGAAAGTGAAACTTACTTACGGCTCCTGCCTACCTGAAGAAATCAGCAAAAAAGATGTTATTGATTTGTCTAAAATAGATAATAAAGAAGAAGGAGTGGCTAACCGTAAAGACGTAGCCAAGATAATTGAAGCAAGAATCGATGAGATTTTCATATTAGTAAACAGAGAATTAAAAAGAATCGGCAAAGAAAGAATGTTGCCTTCAGGCGTGGTTCTGGTTGGTGGCGGTTCAAAAATTCCGGGAATTATTGATTTGGCAAAGAATAGATTAAAATTAAATGTCCAAATTGGATATCCTCAAGACATAGACGGTTTGGTTGATAAGGTTGATGATCCTAGTTTTGCCACAGCAATAGGATTAATACATAAAGCTACAGAATTTCATGACGGGGGAAGAAGCGGAAATGTATTTTCTCCGAAAATCAGTCCAAAAGGAATCATCGGTAAGATAATTGCCAAATTACAGAAATTATTTGGAGGTTTTGTCCCATAATATTGACTTAATTTTAAATAAGGGATAGGATAGAGTTTCGCAAATATATGCCTCAAATTAAACCAGAAATTGAAACATTTGCCCGCATTAAAGTCGTGGGCGTTGGCGGAAGTGGTCATAATGCCATTAGCCGTATGATGTCTTGTGGAATTAAGGGCGTTGATTTTATTGCCGTTAATACAGACGTGCAGGCACTTCATAACAATAAAGCTCAGCAGAAAATTCATATTGGTAAAGTGCTTACTAAAGGCATGGGCGCAGGCATGAATCCGGAAATCGGCAAAAAAGCAGCAGAAGAAAATAAGGAAGAGCTTCAACAGGCTCTGCGCGGTTCGGATATGGTTTTTATTACCTGTGGTATGGGCGGAGGCACGGGTACAGGAGCATCGCCAATAGTAGCAGAACTAGCCAAAGAAACCGGCGCATTGACTGTGGCAGTAGTAACCAAGCCATTTTCTTTTGAGGGCTCACAGAGAGCAAGAATTGCCGAAGAAGGATTAGCGGAATTAAAGCAAAAAGTTGATACTATTATTATTATTCCCAATGACCGCCTTTTAAATGTTATTGATAAGAAAGTTTCTCTTTTAAATGCTTTTGGAATTGTAGATGATGTTTTAAGACAAGCAGTCCAGGGAATTTCCGACTTGATTATTTATCCCGGAATTATTAATCTTGATTTTGCCGATATTAAAACTATTATGGAAAACTCCGGGCCAGCCATTATGGGTATTGGTCGCGCTTCGGGAGAAGACAGGGCAACAGAAGCGGCAAAAACAGCCATCAGTTCTCCACTATTGGAATTTTCAATTGAAGGAGCAAAGGGAGTTTTGTTTAACATTACTGGAAATTCGGACTTGGGGATGATTGAAATCAGCGAAGCGGCAAAAACTATTACTGAATCAGTTGACCGCGATGCCAAAGTAATTTTCGGCGCAGTGCTTGACGAGAAAATGAAGAAAGGAGAAATAAAAATCACGGTAATTGCAACTGGATTCAGCAATATGAGCAACGGCAAATATAATTCCAATCAATTAGTTTTAGAACCGGAAATAATTTCCTCACCGACAATGGAAGTAGAGAAAAGGAAAACCAAAAAAGAGGAAAAAAAAGATGAAAACATAACAACTTATAAAAGTCCATTAGGCGGAGATGATGATGACGAATGGGATATCCCTACTTTTATTCGCAAAAAAGGGAAATAGATTTGCGAAATATAATTTAAAATAGGCACTAGTTGACCTATTTTTTTTTATCCTCTAAAATTAAGTATTAACTAAGATTTTTATGAAGAATAAATTCACACAAATAAAAAAGAGAGACGGGAAAATATTTGATTTTGAACAGGACAAAATTACTGAAGCGATTTTTAAAGCATTAACCGCCACCAATGAAGGAGGTCGCGGCATTGCCAAGCGGCTTTCCAATAAAGTGGTGGCTTTTTTAAATAAGAGATTCAAAAAAGATTATATTCCGACGGTTGAGGAAATCCAAAATATAGCAGAAGAAGTTTTAATTTTGAATGATTTTGCAGAAACTGCCCGTTCCTATATCTTATACCGCGAACAAAGAAGAAGAATCAGGGACGCGCAAATTGCTATTAGCGAAGCAATGGACATGGTTAATGGTTATCTAGAAGATTTAAACTGGGAAGTCAGGGAAAACAGCAATATGGCTTATTCTTTGCAAGGGTTGAATAATCATATTTCCAATGCGGTTACAAAAAGATATTGGATAAATAAAATTTATCCTGAAGAAATTCGGGAAGCAGTTGATTCCGGCGATTTCCATATACACGACTTAGGAGTTTTGGCAACTTATTGCTGCGGATGGGATTTAATTGATTTATTGATGAAAGGATTCCGCGGAGTTGCGGGCAAAGTAGAAACAACACCGGCAAAACATTTAAGAGTTGCCTTAGGGCAGATGGTAAATTTCTTTTACACTTTACAAGGTGAGACAGCAGGAGCTGAAGCATTTTCAAATTTTGACACCTTGCTCGCTCCTTTTGTCAGGTATGACAATTTAGATTACAAACAAGTTAAGCAGGCAATACAGGAATTTGTATACAATTGTAATGTTCCCACGCGCGTGGGATTCCAGACGCCCTTTACCAATATTACAATGGATTTAGTAGTGCCGGAAAATCTTAAAAATAATCCGATAATAATCGGCGGTAAGCCGCAAAAAGAAACTTATAGTGAATTCCAGGATGAAATGGATATGATTAACAAGGCATTTGCTGAAGTTATGAATGAAGGAGATGCTTCTGGCAGGGTGTTTACATTTCCCATCCCGACCTATAACATAACCAAAAATTTTCAATGGGATAATCCTATTCTTGATTCGGTCTGGGAAATGACTGCTAAGTATGGCATTCCATATTTTGCCAATTTTATTAATAGTGAAATGAATCCTGAAGACGCGCGTTCAATGTGTTGTCGTTTGCGTTTGGATAACAGGGAATTATATAAAAGAGGAGGGGGGTTATTCGGTGCTGCGCCATTAACCGGGAGTATTGGTGTTGTGACGATTAATATGCCGCGCATCGGCTATCTTTCAAAAACAAAAGAAGAATTTTTCAATCGGTTGAAACAATTAATGGATTTGGCAAAGGAATCATTGGAAATAAAAAGAAAGACAATTGAAATATTTACTGAAAAAGGGTTGTATCCGTATGCGAGGTTTTATCTGGAAGGCATGAAAAAAATGCGCGGAGCTTATTGGGGAAATCATTTTTCAACCATTGGATTAGTTGGTATGAATGAGGCCTTATTGAATTTTACCTGCCTGACGGTAGGCAAGGTGAACAAAGATATTGCTAGTTCTGAAGGAAGAAAATTTGCAATTGAAGTTTTGGAGTTTATGAGGGAAAGAATAAAAATGTATCAAGAATCGACCGGCAATATGTATAATCTTGAAGCATCGCCAAGCGAAGGAACTTCTTATAGATTGGCAAAAATAGACAGAAAACAATATCCTAATATTATTGCTGCTGGAAATGGCGAGCCGTATTATACCAACTCCACGCAATTGCCGGTTGGCTATACTGACGATTTATTTGAGGCAATAAAACTGCAGGATGATTTACAGACAAAATACACCGGCGGTACAGTATTTCATGGATTTTTGGGAGAAAGAATTAATGATAACGAAGTGGTTAAAAGTTTGATTAAAAAAGTTTTTACCAAATTCCATTTGCCGTATTTTACTCTTACTCCGACTTTCAGCATCTGTCCGAATCATGGTTATCTCAATGGCGAGCATTGGACCTGCCCTAAATGCATAATTGAACAGCCCTGCGAAGTTTATTCGAGAATTGTCGGATATTTAAGACCAGTCCAGCAGTGGAATAAGGGGAAGCAGGAAGAATTTAAGCACAGATTAGAATTCAAAGTTAAAGCATAAAAATATGAAAATCGGTGGTTTGCAAAAACTTACTCTCGTTGATTATCCGGGAAAAGTTGCGGCCACTGTTTTTTTAATCGGCTGCAATTTTAGATGCGGGTTTTGCCAGAATCTCGACATCGTCGACCCCGAGCGAGCGGAGCGAGTCGAGGGGCAAATTTCCGAATCTGATTTTTTCAAATTCCTGGATTCAAAAATCGGTTTAATAGACGGAATTTGTATTACTGGCGGGGAGCCGACAATAAATGCGGATTTGGAGGATTTTATTAAAAAAATAAAAGTAAAAGAATTTCTAATAAAATTAGACAGTAATGGTAGTAATCCGGAAATGCTGGAAAGATTAATTAGAGAAAAATTATTGGACTTTATTGCTATGGACGTGAAGACAAGTCCTGAAAAGTATAAAGAAGCAATTGGAGAAAAAATTCACCCTATTAAATCCCGTGAAGCGGGTTCGCCAGAGGCGACATTTAACAGGGTAAAACAGAGTGTTGATCTAATTAAAAATAGCGGAATTGATTATGAATTTCGAACAACTGTTGTGCCAGGATTAGTTGAAAAAGACGATATAGAAAAAATCGGCCAATGGCTCCAAGGCGCAAAAAAAATCGCTTTACAGCAATTTCAAAATAAAAAAGTTCTGGACAAAGAATTTGAAAAAGTTTTACCATATCCAGATGAAACCTTAAAAAAGTTTAAAAAGATTTTAGAAAAATACATTGAGCGAGTGGAGTTGAGGGCATGAAAATATCAAATATATTTTTGGTGATTTGTTTGATATTTATTGTAGTAGTGTTTTTTGTGTCGCCGAAAATTATTGAGAAAAGAACCCCTGAATCCCTGCCTGCCGGCAGGGATTTTTTTATTGGAAAAATTATTAAAGAACCGGATCAGAGGAGTAATCACGTTAAATTAACACTTCAGACCGAAATTGGGAAAATTTTAATCACAACCAGCAAATATCCCGAATATAATTATGGCGATATTTTGAAAATTAGCGGCAAATTGCAATTTCCAGTCGTGTTTGAAGAATTTAATTATCAGCAATATTTGGCTAAAGATAAAATTTACTATGTAATGTATTATCCGAAAATTGAAGTTTTAGAAAAAGACAAAGGCAATAAAATATTCTCTGCAATTTTAAAATTTAAGAACAATCTGACGCAAAAAGTGGAAAATATTATGCCATTTCCAGAAGTTTCTATTTTAGAGGGTTTGATTCTAGGTAATAAACAAATATTTTCCGAGAAAATAAAAAATGAATTAAGTATTACTGGTACCAGCCATATTGTCGCGATTTCAGGAATGAACATCGTGATTATTTCCGAGATATTAATGTTTGTTCTAATCGGTTTGGGAATGTGGCGCAAGCAGGCGTTCTGGTTTACTCTGATTCTGATTTTTCTTTTTATTTTCATGGTCGGCGCGCCTGCTTCAGCAGTGCGCGCAGGAATTATGGGCGCAATTCTGCTCTATACCCAGAAAATCGGTCGATTGAGCAATGCTGCCAGAATTATGGTTTTTGCAGGAGCAATAATGCTGGTTTTGAATCCTTTATTATTAAGATATGATATTGGGTTTCAATTATCATTTTTAGCTGTGCTGGGATTAATTTACATTAAGCCGATTTTTGATAAATTATTAGAAAAACTTATAAAACAGGAGCAAATTAGTTTTTTATTGCAGATTATTACTACAACCATAGCTGCGCAAATCGCGGTATTGCCAGTTTTGATTTATAATTTCGGAAAAATCTCTTTTATTTCACCCGTGTCTAATATTTTGATTGTGCCATTAATCCCATTTATCACTGCAATCGGTTTGATTTTCCTTGGAGGAGTGGCAATTTGGCCGTTTTTGGGAAAGATTTTGCTTTGGCCGGCATATTTAGGCTCAGCTTATATTCTTCGTTTGATTGATTGGTTTTCTAAGATTCCCTGGGCTGCCAAACAAATCCCTAAAATCCATTGGGCTTGGCTGGCAGGGTATTATGTTTTAATAATTGTAATCATCATATGGTCTTTCAAGAGAAAAACAAAATTAAAATATTAATTTTTCTTTTTTTGATTGCAGTATTGGTTTGGATTGAAGTTTTTGCCGAAGCCAAGCAAAGTCAAACCTTAAAAGTAGAATTTTTTGATGTGGGGCAGGGAGATTCGATTTTTGTTGAAACAGGGGACAAAAAACAGATGTTGATAGACGGCGGTCCGGATTTAAGTGTTTTGGAAAAGATCGGCAGGGCAATTCCTTTTTATGACAGGTATATTGATGTTATTGTTTTGACGCATCCGGAACAGGATCATCTTAATGGTTTAATCGAAGTTATTAAAAGATACGATATTGGCGCGATTATAACCAATGGTATTGTTCGCAATACAAGTCAATATAAAGAGTGGATGAAAATCATTGAGCAGAAAAATATTCCGCTTTATATTGCCCAAAGAGGCGGAATAATCAATTTTGGCAATGGAATTTACTTAA
>DATKZC010000022.1:0-14430 GCA_035528175.1 Minisyncoccota bacterium | reverse complement strand
AAAAAGCACTAAACCGGCCTCAATGGTCTCTAATATCTCATAATCATAACTGTATCTTCTGTTTTCCGCTAGAACTTTCATTTTTTCTTGTTGGCGCCTCTTCTTCAGTTGCCTCCTCGTGCCATTCGTCTATTTTTCTCTCGACCACTTCATCAACAGTTTCAATAATTCTTTTAATCTTATCCTGAACTTTGTCATTAGTGGCCAACTTCTGAAAAATCTGATGGATGGCGATTTTTTTTCTCCTTTTTCTCAAAGTTAAAATATAAACCCCGACAATTATAAGCAGAATCGGCCAATACGCCCAAACAGCCGCGCTGATTATCCCTGTATTAACCAAAAGCAAAATAACTCCGAGTACAATCAGGAGCCCAGCTATAAATCCTAAACCAAACATTGAATAAAACATAAAATAGAATTTCTAATTGATCTAATTATTCTAATACCCAACACGACCTTTTCTATCTTTAATATAGCACATTTACTTCAGCATTCCCAGCATTTTATCTACTGGCCAGGCGTTGATGACGTCTTTTTTTTCCAGCCACCCCCTGCGCGCTTGAGCAATGCCTAATTCCAAATATTGGAAATGCGAAATACTATGCGCGTCGGAATTTATTGCAATCTTTACTCCAACATCCTTCGCCATTCTTACATATTTGTCCTTTAAATCCAACCGATTATAATAAGCGTCAATTTCTAGAACTGTTTTTGTTTCTTTTGCTGCGCGAATAATTTTTCCAATATCCATTTCACGCGGCGGCCTTATACCTATCAACCGGCCAGTGGGATGGAAAATTATATCTACATTCGGGTTTTTCATTACTTTAATATATATTTCAGTCATTTGCTCCCTGGTTTTTTTAGCGTGAGAATGGAATGCCGCACCGACAATATCAAGTTTTTTCAGAATTTCATCTTTCATAAACAATTTCCCATTATTTAAAATCTCTACTTCTCCACCTTTTAATATCCTAAATTTAATTCCACGTTTTTTATAATTTGCATTAAGCTTGTCTATTTCTTCCCATTGTTTTAATAAATCCTTCTCACTGATCTGGTTATCAAATGTTCCGCGCAGATGGTCTGTAATCGCGATATACTCCAATCCTATTGCCATTGCTTTTTTTGCCATTTCCTCAATCATATTTTGCCCATCGCTCCATTTGGAATGCATTTGCAAATCGCCTTTTAAATCATTGTATCCGATTAAATGTGGCAATTTATCGGGTTTACCCTGAGCTTGTCGAAGGGCAGCTTTAATCTCGCCTGTATTTTCCCTCATTTCCGGAGGAATCCATTGCAGTCCTAATGATTTATAAACTTCTTCTTCCTTAGAAAAACCATATTCGTTTAATTTCAATCCTTTTTTTATAGCAATTTTCCTCAATTCAATGTTATGGTCTTTACTTCCTGTGAAATATTGCGCAGCGGAGCCAAAACTTTCTTCTTTAACTACTCTTAAATCAAAATTAATATGATTTCTCAATTTTACGGATGATTTTGTATTGCCATGGCTATAAATATGCGCCACTTCCGGCATATTAATAAAGTAATTTATCACGTCCTTTGTGATTTTATCCGATGATACTGTTACCAATATATCTGCGTCGCCGACATCTTCTTTCATCCTTCTTATTGAACCGCTCAATAATGCCTTTTTAACTCCGGGCAGTTTTTTAATCCTTTCTTCTATTTTTTTTAAGTCATATAAAACATAACCCAAAGGAAATCTGCTAATAGAGTTTTTCAAAAATCGAATGGACATTGATATATTCTCCTCGCTTTTCTGACCAAATCCTTCAATTCCCCTAATTTTTTTGTCTTTTACCGCTTTTTCCAAATCTTTTATATTTCTGATATTCAATTCTTTGTATAATTTTAATACGCTCTTCGGGCCAATGCCTTCAACTGCAGATAATTCTTCAAGATTGACCGGAATCTTCTTCTTTAATGCTTCATATTCTTTTATTTTACCGGTTTCTATATACTCCTTGATTTTTTGGGCAATGCCGAATCCTATAGCCGGAATATTTTCTAGCGCTTTTATTCCGCCTGCTTTATAAATATCAAAAACACTTTCATCAAGTGCTTCAATGCTCGTTGCGGCCTTTTCATAGGCACGCGGCTTAAAAGAAATATCATCCATTGCCAGATATTCAGAAATATTATTTAAAATGTAAGCTATGTCCTTATTAGTCATTTTCGATTACTTCATTTAACTCTTTAATGAACTCATCAACATTAATGCCGTGAACCTTTGCTCCGGACTCAATATCCTCATAATTTGCTGCTGCGCAACCCAAACAATGGAATCCATGTTTCATAAAAACAGCAATTACTTTTGGATACTTCTGCAACGCCTCGTCAATTTTCATTTCTTTGGTTATTTTTGTTTTCATATTACTTCTTTAAAAATTTCGGATGGCGATCTTTCACTATATTAACATCATTATTAACATCATTATATACAATCAATGGTAGCAAAGCACCAATCATGGCAATAATTCCAGCTATGATAAAAACTGTATTAAAACCGAATCTTGCGGCGAAAACCCCTCCGACTGCGCTGGTAACTGCCATGCCAATGGCATAAGCTACATGTTCTATGCTCCACTCAAATCCTTCTTTTCCTTTATCAATATGACGAGTAAATATTGCAGACCAACCAGGCATTGCCATTGCCATACCAAAAGCATAGATTGCCTCTATAATATATATGTGCCAGGATAATGTGGCTTGGGTATAGGCAAAATGTGCCAATGCCACTATCAAATAACCTACTATCAAGAAAATCAAATCATCTCTTTCTCCTCTCTTTTTATCCAAAAATTTTCCTATTGGTATTTCAAAAATTGATTTCACTACAAAATAAATTGCCGCGGCAAAACCAGCTACCTCCAAGCTTCCGTCTTGCAATTTGTCAGTAAGAAAAACTGCAAAAATCGGCGCAACCAAACCTAAAGCCGAGAAAAAGAAAAAGTCGGCCTTGATAAGAATTAAAACTATTTTATTAATAGAAAATTTAATTGCCATATTTTTTATTTAATTAATATTTTTATCCTTATGATGAAATGATTTTGTTATTATTTCCCCAATTTTGCTTAGAAAAGGCGATTCGTGATTTTCCAAATCCTTTACAAATTGAGTTCTGGCAAGATATCTCATCCAGACGATAAAGGAAAGCGAAACCAGAATTATCAAAGTAATTATAACAACAATTAGGCCAAATGTAATGCCTGCGGTAACTTTACTTAATGATTGAAGCCCGACTCCAAAACCATAGCCCAAACTAACCATTATTAAAACCCAGACGATTGTCGCGATAAAACTCACGCTTAAAAACTTCTTCAAATTCATTTTCAAGCTTCCGGCAATCATAAATGTAAACATACTTATACCATAAGTAATTCTGGTCAAAAAAATAGTTTTAATGCTATGTCTTTGGAAATATAATTCCAATTTATCTATTATTTTCCTGCCGAATTTCCTGCGCTTCATAAATTTCTCAACAATTACATTTCCGCCAATGCGTCCGATTAAATACCAGCCGATTCCATTAAGGAAATATCCACCGATAAGAATTGCTCCTAATGCCCAAAAATCAAAAAATCCGAGACGGAAAAGCACCCCGCTCAAAATCATGATAAAATTGCCTTCAAGTATGGCACCTAACAAGACAAAGATATAACGATGTTCATATAGGAGCCTTAATACCGAATTATTGATTACCTCTATATCCATAACTTATCCCGCAGCTACGGGGTTAAAATAAGACCTCCTGTCCTCCATTGGTCTTCGGCCTATGTTCCGCTTTGCCAAAGATGCTGATTTTACCGAATTCGCCGTCATATCCTGGCTGGACCGAAATTTTTCCCTGCCTGACCCTTTCTATGCCTTCGGCGATTTCCGGAGAACTTGCTCCCGTGAGTTCTCCCTTTCTCACGTTAAGTAAAATATTAAATTCATTGCCAAAAACTCTAATTAAATTTTTATAATGTCCTTCTACTCCCTTAGTACCAACCCCTAAACCTATAACATCAGCGATTATTTCTTCCAAAGGAATTAATTTCTGAAATGGAATCGCATTTGCCGGTTTTGTGTCGTCTTTCCTGTCGGCTAACTGACAAACTCTATTCATCACGCCAATAGTCATCATTTTACCACAAACAGGGCAAAGATTATTGTATTTTAATGATTCTTCTGGAGAAAGCACAACTCCGCAATCTCTATGTCCATCCCAATGGTATTTTCCTTCTTCTGGAAAAAATTCGAGAGTTTTGATTAATTTCAAACTATCCGATTTTCGAATTATCGCTTCTTTTATTAAATTATAGCTTATTTTCTCTCCTTCGAAAATATTCGCCTCGCGGCCGATTTTATGTGGTGAATGCGCATCAGAATTAGAAATCAAAGTAATATTATCCAATTTTGACCAGCGCCAATTCATTTCCGGGTCGCTGGATAGACCAGTTTCAATCGCATAAATATATTTAGAATATTCCTCAAAACATTCTTCAATTGAATTGAATCCCGAAAAATGGCCAAAAACAGAAAACCACGGAGTCCAAGCATGAGCCGGAATTACCATGCAATCCGGAGAAATGCCTAAAACAATTTTTGCCAGTTCTTTCGCATCCAAACCGAGAATCGGCCTGCCGTCTGATTTTAAATTTCCAATCCAACCTAAATGAGTATTGATTTTTTCCACGACTTCAAATGACGGAGCAAAAATAAGATTATGAATTTTTCTGGTTCTGCCGTTTTTTGAATAAATGCTGGATATTTCCGTAGTTAAAATAAATCTGGTCTCATTGTGATTATTGCCATTGTGATTATTGCCGTTTAAAGGTTTTAATTTGAAAAGCCCATCCTCTGCGGGTATTAATCTTTCTTTTAATCCCCTAAACCACAAAGGATGGGTAAAGTCTCCGGTTCCCAAAACACCAACGCCTTTTATTTTCGCCCATTTGCCAAAATTATCAATATCAGCCTGTTTTGAGGTTGCTCTGGAATATTTTGAATGTGTATGAAAATCACAAATATACTGCATATTATTCTTTTTGCGTTAATGACAATACTAACCAAAACATAATCCCGCCGGACTGCAATGTCCAGAAATAGTGATCAAGCAAGGCGAGAATTAAAAAACCTATAGTAAGTAATAAAAAAACTGACTTTTTTTTAATTTCATCCAATAAAACTATCGCCATAAATCCCAAAAATGCTAACACTCCCAAAATCCCAATTTCCGATGCGATTAACAAATAAATATTATGCGCTGGCTGGTATATCCAGTCTGGTAAAGACTGCCCCGAGTCGGATCGAGGGGCAACTCCAGCTACTTTACTCGCAGCTCTCAAATATGCCGGATAATTCTGCGAGTAATTTACAAAATTCCCAATGCCGATTCCGAGAATCGGCTTTTCTTTTATCATTTCAATCGCCATTTTATTGTAAAAAATCCTTAAATCAACTGCTTGTTCTTCCAGTGATATGGTAAAAAATCTGGCTTTAATATAAGGAAAAAGGATTATTGCTGCCAAAAGGCACGAAACAGCAAATAATAAAAATAATTTTATCAATTTTTTGCCGTCTATTAATCTTTGTTCCGTGTATTCCTGTTTTCTTAATTTAAAAAATTCAAAAAGAAAAAATATCAAACTCATCACTCCAAAAACCACAATCGCAGTGCGGGAAAATGTTAAAAACATCGCAAAAACAAGAATCGCAAAACCAACGCATCTTAAAATATTTATTGGTTTTTTCTGCCATATTGCGTAGAATGCAAAAATTGCCATTAATAAAAATCCTGCCAGAACATTCGGATGCGAAAAACTGCCATAACTGCGTAAAATCCTATCTCCATTTAAAATAAAATTCGCCACTCCTGGCGAATCAGGCGAAAAAACTCCTGCTTCAATAAATTTTATGCCAATGCTTCCTTGTTTAATAAACTGCGCGATTGCCATAACTGCCTGGAAAATACCCGAATAAAATAAAACTTGCAGGATTTTTGTTTCCTTTTTATGAAAAATATAAATAAACAACAGGGCAAACTCCAATAATTTTAAAAATCTGAACGCGCTGATTTTTGTTCCCGAGCTGGCGAACACCGAAATAAAGGCAATTAATAAAAATAAAAACAAAAAAATATTTTTTTTGTTTTTGATGGCTGATTTATGGTTCGGAATTTTATTGTTAATAACCCAAAGCACTAAAACTGCCAAAAATACCAAGTCGGCCAGATAAATAAAAATAGAATTCCATTCCCCGTTATTATTCAGGAAAATTCTTATCTGAAAAGGAATCAGAAAAATAAAAAGGTAGAATAAAAGTTTTTCAATCTTCAACAACATATTTTTATTCTACCACAATAAAATCACGGGGCATAACTAACAGTATCTTTTATATCCACACTCGCGCTGCCGACTAGTTCAATCGGCGGAATACCCGTGCCGTAATACATAAATACGTGATCAAACACCGAACCCGTACTCGTTGTTTCAAATTTTATCTTTTTCCAATCACTATCTATTGGAGTTGTGGCGTTACCATCATTATTTGTATCTCCGCCAAAAGAATCGTCATTTATAGAAGTAAAAACAACTTCGCTTCCTGATACTGCTTCAACTTTTAATGTTCCTTTAACCAATAACGCTGTATAATATGAACTTGCAGGTTTAATAATCGCGCCCGGTTCAATTGTGAGCGTCATACCTTCGTCGACTGTCACATAGTCTCCAGAGTTTGATTTAAGAATATAAACCAAATCATTTTGCCAAGATGTGTTCTGACTTATTATTGTATGGCTATCAACCAAAATTCCATTTAAAAAGTTGCTATTGGCAGTATTGTTACTAAATTCAGGATAAGCGCTCTTTAAATAAACTGCTGATATTAAATTGCCAGAGAATGTATTGTCTTTTATTTGGGGATTCGCCCAATCTTTTATTTCAATGCCATATAGTTGATTATCATTTATCTGGCAATCACTAATTTCGGGCGCGCTCCCTATTCCCTCAATAACAATACCCGAGTTCTGATTATTTTTAATCTCTGTATTTTTTATTTCGGAATTTGAATCTTTTAGATAAATTCCATTCTTAAAACTATTTTCAACAATTGAATTTTTAATCTCTATTGACGCGCTATCTACTTTTATTGCCTCTCCTTTCTTTCCGCCATAACTAAACGAAACATGATCAAGAATGGAATTTGTACTGGTTGATGTAAAAATAATATTACTAACATAATTACCAATAGCTTCAGGAGCAATAACAATTTTATCGCTTGCAGTTCCTTCTGCCTTTAATGTCCCGCGGATTTCCAAAAATGTATAATTAGCATTTTGCGGATATATTTTCACGCCTGGTTCAATTGTCAGAGTTATGCCCGATTCCACAATCGGCCATTGGCTGGAATTTGATTCAATGTAATATGGGCTTCCGGCAATGGTCCAAGTTGTATCAACTGAAATTATTGTATCGTCAGCAATTATTGTACCGTTTATTCTTGTTTGATTTAGTGAATTCTTCGGCGTGGGAATTTTTTTATATTCGAAATCCGTATTATTGTCTCCATTATCTTGAAAATTAATCCTTTGCATTGACTTATCTGCTCCTAACGCTGTTTGAAATTCCATTCCCTCTTTAATAAAATCAACATCACCCCAGGCAGTAGCATCAATTGCTCCGGCTTGGGATTCGGAAGTTGTTTTGGTTTTAGGATCAAACGGGAAAATCGCAATTGAACCATTTGAATTGCTCAACTGATTTGAACCATATGGCTGCCAATCAGCATCTGGATTGCCACTGCTCGCCGGATATCCTTCCAGTCCAATTAAATAATATCCATTTGTCGGAACTGAAGCGCTTGCTGGAAATTCCTGGTTACGATACGGATCATTCCAATTGCGGGCTGATGAATAATATGAAAAATAATGGCCGGTTAAATTAAATGACGAACTTGTTGGATTGTATAATTCCACAAATTCATTATCGCGAACTTGGATTTCATTGATTATAAGATGTAATGGAGATGAAATAGGCGGCGCAGGTGGTAGGGGAGGTAGTGATGGAGTTTCTGGTTCTTGGGGGGTTAAATTATGATTTGAACCACCACTGCCAGTCGAATAAAATGGTGATTGAACAACGATTGGTACATTTTGTTCTTCTTGATTCCCCTTGTCATCCCCTTGATCCTCTTTGGATTTCTCCTCCCCCTTGACTTCTCCAGGGGTCTCTAGGGGATTATTCAAAGGAACATCCAAAGGAACTTCCTCATTCGCTGAGGTTTCGGGGGACAAGTCAACGGGTTTAATTATATCTGCAAAAATTGGAAAACGACTTGGCTTCGGCCGTGGTAATGGAGTAGGCAAATTTTCATCAACTTGTCCTGCTCCCTGCCACGCCAATTTTTCTTTTTCCCATTCCACGTCCTCAACAAATAATTTAATCACCCCAGCTCCATATTGAATCGCCTTAGGGGCAAGACGGGTGAAATAATCTTTGCCGAGATTATAATCATCATCAAAAATTGAATACTGTTTTTCGTTTCTAATTAAATTTTTCCTAACTTGTACCAACCTAAACAAATCGCCTCTTTCGTCTTCTGTCCATGCATAAGTTCTTTGGTTTATTTTTTCCCAATCTTCTTGTTTTTCAAAAAGAATTTTTGGATTTTTGTAATCCTCGTCAAAAATTGAATCCTTGCTAAAGAAATATTTATTGCTATATTTGGCCAGAATATCCATTGCTTGAGATAAAGAGTATAAATCTGCTGGTTTATAGCCACTATTATATAATTTTTCGGCATAAAAATAATCTTCTAGTTTTAAATTTTCCTTAAGCCATATTTCAAGAGGATCGCCTGTTAAATGATGGTCGTTTCTTGAATGCGCAGGAACGGTCATATCAGCGATTAAATGTAAAATATGCCCCAATCCATACAATGCTTCCCTTTCTTTTTCTTCAACAAGATTATTCACATTTGCTGTCCAAGAATAATCGCCATGTTGCTTGAACTCGCTTACGCCAAAAAGATTTAAAAATAAGTTCGCAAATCTATGAATTGCTGAACCTTGTATTTTTGAATCTATTGCCCATTCTTTTGCAGTATCAAATCCAAAAGGGGCACGATTATAAATCGGATCGTATAAATGGAAAGCCGACCGAGGCAAAATATCTTCATCAATACTTCCTTGCAGAATCCATTTCACTTTATCGTCTAAAATATCCGGATCATACGCCAAATTATACAAACGAATCATTTCTTTGGCTAAATTATAGTGCGTTGGTTCGCCAGAATACGAAAAAACCTTACCGTTGAAAACAGCAAAGTTTGTAATTATTAATAAATAAATTATTAAAAAACCTATCCCCCTTCTATACATATATTATTTACAAATCTTCTAATTTCCAATCGCCATTTTTATCTTTAGTAAAAGGTATTGGATTGCTTATTTTCTGACCATTTTCGATTATAAAAATCTCATAAGTTGCCAGATTTGTATCGTTTGTTCCTTTAACGATTTTTGTTCCTCTTGGATAAAGTTCCGTTAATTGTTTTAAAACTTCCGGAATTCTTCCTTCGGTTTTCGCTCTTTCTAAATCCTGTCTGTATTCTGCTTGTTTTTCTTCAATAAAACATTCTGCTGCTTTATCTAAATCCCCATCCATTAATGCTTTTCTGAAAATCGCATAAGTTTCCTCTGGGGTGGTACGAGTTGGAATTGAATTATACCATTCCGATTCTCCTGACCACAACCCCCTTTCTACCAACTCCTTTTCTGTATACATTCTAAAAGGAAACTTATCTTCAGCAAGACCAAATTTAACCCATTTTTGTTTTTCCTGCCACCATCTACTTCCTTCAATCCAACCGAGATAAATAATTGCCACGATTATAACAAAAAAAATCACCACCGTGATTATTTTTTTTCTTTTCGGTTTGGACTCGCTCTGCTCAGTATTCAATTGTTGCTCCATAATTAAATTATAACTCCAAAAATTCCTGTGTCAAATGTAAAAAGTCAAAATGTGGGACGTCGTACGTCCCACATTATCTTCTGTATCTCGCTAATCCAATATTAATTCTTGAATATGGGTTTCGTTTTTTTGATACTGCTCTAACCAATCAATAAAAAAAATTTTGTATTTTTCTGGCCCACCGAAAAAGCCTAATAAAAATTTATTATCAATAACCGATGGAAAATTTTTAATTCCCCAATAATCCAAATGACTTGACCATTTGTATTTTTCTAAAAATTTAATTGCTTGTTTAATTTCTAATTTTGTTAATTTTTTTTCTTTCCAATTGTCTTTCCATAAGCTCAAAGGATTAGAATGAATATAACAAATAAGATGGGCTAATTGCTCATCACTTTTAATATTAACATCCTTATATCTCCCCTGAAAAAGATAGCCCTTTCTTTTGTGTTTTTCGTTAAATCCTCTCGCATAACCACTATGCAATTTTTTCATAAATAAATAAATTCCATTTTCTTTCATTGACTCAATCAACAAATGATGATGATTAGGCATCAATGTAAACACATGTAAATTAACTAATTTATCTCGCTCTATGTGGGACGTCGCACGTCCCACATCACTATCTTTGTCGCTTCTACGACTATATTCTAGAGCGGGTTTTTTGTCATTAAATTCATACAAATCATGAATAAATCGAATATAATCATTATTATCTCGAAAAATGTTGCGTTTTTCAACGCCTCGATCAAACACGTGATAAAACCCGTTGGTTAAAAATTTTCTGGACATATGTTTTTGTAAAATTATAATTAATTATGTGGGACGTGCGACGTCCCACATTTATTTTAAAAATTTAAAAATCGTTTGTCAATGTTTTGATGTTATATTAATTATTCGGTTATTGCAGCAGAGGGTTCAGCTCCGACGCTATCGGTCGGAGTCCCGACTCCTTCGGACGTCGGGATTGGTTCGGCAGGAACTTCAGCTGGTTCTTCAGCTGGTTCTTCAGCTGGCTCTTCAGCTGGCTCTTCAGCTGGCTCTTCAGCTGGTTCTTCAGCTGGTTCTTCAGCTGGTTCTTCAACAGGAGTTTCTGCTCCGACGCTTTCGGTCGGAGTTCCGACCGCTGTCTCAATTATTTCTACTGGTTCTGTTTGCACTATCCACCAATCAAACTTAATATCATCAACAACTGGGTCAGCAACATTGATAATTGCCAATCCTTTTTCCTGATAATTTATCCACCAACGCGAACCGTAATCTCCGCGAAAAGTAATAAATATCTTGGATGTCGGCATAATTTGATTGCTTCTGATTTCCGCAGACACGCCATCAGTAAGAATCACGCCTTCTCCGATTGAGCTTTGTGTCTGGTCGGAGTTTTTCTCCACTGCCAGTGTCTTAACCATTAACTGTGTAATTTTGGTAATGCTTTGGCTGATTTTTATTCCGAAATCTTTTGCTTTATCAAATAATTCTGTTAAAAATCCATCATTAATTTCCATTGTTCCAGATGATTCAATTGCGCCCTCGCTGTTTAAAGATAAAGTTTGCCTGATTTCTTCCATTTGCGCTGATAAAGAAGTAATCATATCGCCTTGTGCATTCATTGAAGCAACAATATCTTTTACACCCTCAACTAACAAGGCAGTGATTTCCGAATTCCTAATGGCAAAAATTTCCTGGCCATTGCTCTCAAAAGTATATGCCAAGTCATAAATAGAGCTGCTTGCGACTTCCTGGGCTATAAAGCCAAGATGTGTAATTGAATCATCCATAACGCTATAAGTATTTCCTTCTTCCAAGGTTTTCCAATTAAAGGATACTCCGTTTAAGCTCAATAATTTGCCTAAAGCATCATCAATATCATTGATATTTTTCTTTAATCTTTCATCAGACGCGCCATTAATTAATTTCCCATCAGCATCGGTCTGGAGGTCAGCAACACTGGCAACTGCTGGGAAATAGGCATCACCACTTACGCTCGCAGTGCCGTCAACAGACAAAGTGTATGAAGTAGTGGCAGTTGTGCCAATGGCTACATGGGCAAGCCCATCCCCTCTTCCTAATACCATTGATGGAATCCCTCCGGTAATAAGAGACAAACTGTCATAATCTGGCCAGCCGATGCCCGTGTCCGAGTCTCCATATACTGGCCTAATGTCTGGCTCAGTAAGACTAGGTATTGTATTAGTAAATGAAGCATAAGAACTACTAAATCCTGCTGAAGTCCATGAATATCTTAAAGTCCCGCCTACATACATTCTTAAAATATCATCTGCACTTTCATACATATATGTATCTGCGTCACCAAAAGCAAAAGCCGAACCAAGAGGAATAATTACTTTTTCGTTTGTGGTATCAACCTGAAATAATGGTCCCCTATCATCTCCTGCTACCCAACCAGAAGAGGCAATGATAAATGAATCTGTCGCATCAACTGTCGGCTGAAACACTACATCATCGCCAGTAACATAAAAGTCATCTGATATTGACGCCGTACCGTCGACTGAAAGAGTGTAGGCAGGAGAGGTGTCAAGAATACCGACCATTCCTGTATTACTCACATTAAACATGGAGACACCACCCACCTGAGCGTCTATCAATAATTGCGCCCCACTCCCTACTGCCGTTTGTGTACGGTTTATTAGGAGGTCTGTGTTTGCGGCAGTGCCTGAAGTTTGGTTATAGGTAGGCTTAATCGCAAATACGTATGGACTACCTGAAGTATCCGTGTTTGTTTTTGAGATATAGAAGCTATTTGCAGTGCTTGTAGGATACCACAATACTCCTCTTGCAATTGCCGTTTTATAAATACCATCAGCACCGAAAAAGGCACTTGAATTAATAGTCAATCCTTTTGTATGAGTATATCCATTATATGTTACACTAAACTGACTACTCCCATTCACTTCTGCCTCTATCAAATTTCCACTTGTTTTAGTAGTCGGATTAATGAGTAGATCCGTCAATGCTGAAGAATCCGCCTTTGTTAAATAAAGCTGCGCACTTGGCGCACTCGTCCCAATCCCCACGTTCCCCGTACTCGCATCAACATACAAATCATTGTTTCCGATGTTCACATCTCCTTCAATATCTAAATCGCCTGCAAAGGTAGAAGATGCAGTGCCATTAACATCTAAATCATTGGTAATTTCCCAGCTTGCAGAAGAAAATATTGTATTCTCTGACACATCTGCAAATAACATATCACCACCTACATAAAAGTCATCTGATATTGACGCCGTACCGTCGACTGAAAGAGTGTAGGCAGGAGATGTGTCGTTGATGCCGACACTTCCTGCAAAATATCCTCCACCCGTATTACTTACACTAAATTTACTTACCCCGCCAACCTGAGCGTCTATTAAATTATTTGCGCCACTACCCAATGTTGTTTCCGTTACATTTATCTTTAATGCTTCGTATCCGCCTGTGCCTGATTGTCTAATATTCGGGGAGATACTAACCCAAGCCTGTTGTGCGTCAGTATCGATTAATTCTATTCCTGTCGAAGTCCCTTGAAATTCAAACACATTACCGCCAGAATTATCACTTATCAAATTAAATTCCATCACGCCACCGCCGCTGACGTTAAGCCTCATTGAGTAACTTCCACTAAAACCATAGTTGGCTGTATTGCTTCCTGGACCATAATACGCAGCTGCTCTTGTGAGTCCGCTATAATCCACACTAAACTGACTTACACCCCCAATTTGTGCGTCTATTAAATTCCCGCTCGTTTTTACGGTCGGGTTGATAAGGAAGTCGGTCAATGCCGAACTGTCTGCCTTTACAAGATGGAGTTGTGCTGTTGGCGCAGTCGTCCCAATCCCCACATTTCCTGTACTCGCATCAACATATAAATCACTTCCTCCGATATTTACATCTCCTTCAATATCTAAATCTCCAGCAAAAGTGGAGGAAGCAGTTCCACCGACTATTAAATCGCTTGAGATAGAAGCAAGAGAATCCGAAAAAGTAATGTTGCTTCCGATGGTTAAATCATCAGAAATTGAAGCACCGCCTTGTATATTTAAAGGAAAATTGAAATCAAATCTTGTATTTGTTGAATCCCATTTAAGCGAAGCATTGGTAAGCGGCGAACCTCTTTCAAATGTCAAATAAGAATCTTCTGTATCATCGGTTCCATTATCTGAATTAATAATAAACGCGCTGTTTGTTGTTCCTCCGATGTCTGTTCCTGTGGCAGATAAAGTGGCAGCGGTTATTTCATCAAAATAACCATATCTCCAACGATTATCGGTTGTTCCTAATGAATAAGTATTCAATCTTGGAATTAAATCAGAATCAATATAAGAGAGAACTATTAACGAATCAACAGTACCATCACCCAAAGACACATCTCCCAGTGCGCTAAATTTTCCGGATATAGAAACATTGCCGTCAAACCACGACTGACCATCAACTTCTAAATTAT
>DATKZC010000021.1:0-17485 GCA_035528175.1 Minisyncoccota bacterium | reverse complement strand
TAATCCGCCCTGGGCGGATTAATTTTAATAAGATTTTAAAAAATCTTTTAAGCTTTGCCTAAAATCCTAAACATTCCAGTTCCGCAAACCGGGCAAACTCCTTTCAATGCTCTTCTGTCTCCCCCTTTTCCCTTCATTTTAACCTCCACTGCATTTTTCATCTCTTGTTTTTTTCTGCATTTTACGCAGTATCCTACATCTGCCATAATGTTTTTTTACCCTTTTAAATGTCGCCCCTGGCGACCCCGCTTTGCGGGATTTAACAGGGTGAATTAATTTATTATTAAATTACTGATTCTATTATACAGCTAAAATAAATACCCGCGCAAGTATTTTAAAGCTAAATAAAAAAATCCGCCCAACAGTCGGATTTTTTTATATCAAATCTTTTATAGTTATCCTGATACTCGCCTCGACTAGACACGAGTCTAGGCGGGCTTGATTTTTATCTGGACAAAAATCTAAATCCCTCTTGTCCGCCGAAGCTTTACGCGAAGGCGGATTGAATCGACTCTCCTTAATATCCAAAATGGTTACTAAGTAAAAATATTTTCCATCCACAGGTTCCCCTACGGATGCCTTGTTATGACTTCACCCTAGTCACCGAATTCACCTTAGGTCCCGCAATGCGAGAATGTCAGGTGCCCCCGGCTTCTCTGGTGTGACAGGCGGTGAGTACAAAGCTTGAGAACGTATTCACCGCAGCGTAGCTGATCTGCGATTACTAGCGATTCCAACTTCATGGGGTCGAATTGCAGACCCCAATCCGAACTGGGACCGACTTTGATGGGATTGGCTCCACCTTACGGCTTAGCAACCCATTGTATCGGCCATTGTAGCGCCTGTGTTGCCCAGGACATCAGAGGGCCATGCTGATTTGGCGTCATCCCTACCTTCCTCCCCGTATCACGGGGCAGTTTCGTCTGACACATATAACAGACAACAGGGGTTGCGCTTGTTACCCGAATTAACGGAGCAACTCACGCCACAAGCTGACGACAACCATGCAGCACCTGTTCTAGTGTCCTTGTAGAAGACCCAACTTTCATCGGGGTTTCACTAGAATTTCAAGTCCTGGTAAGGTTCTACGCTTAGTATCGAATTAAACCAGACGCTCCACCGCTTGTGCAAGCTCCCGTCTATTCCTTTGAGTTTTAGTCTTGCGACCGTACTTCCCAGGCGGAATACTTAACGCGTTAGCTTCGCCACCTGAAGGGTCGATACTTCAGACAGCTAGTATTCATAGTTTAGGGCGTGGACTACAAGGGTATCTAATCCTTTTTGCTCCCCACGCTTTCGTCTCTCAGGGTCAGAAATGCACCAGCTGAATGCCTTCGCCTTTGGTGTTCCCTAAGGTATCAACGGATTTCACCCCTACTCCTTAAGTTCCATCAGCCTCTCACACTCTCTAGTCTGACCGTTTCCCCTGCAGCTTCGATGTTGAGCATCGAAATTTAACAGAAGACGTATCAAACCCCCTACAGACGCTTTACGCCCAGTAATTCCGGACAACGCTTGGGGCACTCGTATTACCGCTGCTGCTGGCACGAGTTTAGCAACCCCTTATTCATAAGGTACACTCAAAAAATTGCTCCCTTATAAAAGCATTTTACATCCCGAAGGACTTCTTCATGCACGCGGCGTCGCTCCATCAGGCTTTCGCCCATTGTGGAAGATTCTCGACTGCTGCCTCCCGTAGGAGTAGGGCCCGTATCTCAGTGCCCTCGTTGGGGAACACGCTCTCACGCCCCCTACCCGTCATAGCCTTGGCAAGCCATTACCTCACCAACTAGCTGATAGGCCGCAGGCCACTCTCTCACCGACTCCGATTTGCACCGAAGCCTTTAGTCCCGATAAATCGGGACACCATTGGGAATTATCCCCGCTTTCGCGGGGTTATGCCCAAGTCAGAGGAATGTACCTACGTGTTACTAACTCGTTCGCCATGGTCCGATTTACATCGGACCATTCGACTTGCATGCCTTATCCACGCCGCCAGCGTTCGTCCTGAGCCAGGATCAAACTCTCAATAATAATTTTAGTTGTATCAGAACAACTATAAAAGATTCGATCTCTAACAACTCACACAAACTTACTGTATAATTATTTACCCCGCTTTGGCGGGGCAAATTCTATTAAGTTTTAAAAGAACAATTTAAAACAGAGCTCAATTTTTGAACTAAGTTCCAAAACTAAACTCTGTTTTAAAGACCAATTATTTATCTCGAGCTTGTCGAGAGAATTGTTCGCTCTTATTACATATTTTTAGAAATTACCTGCCCGTCAAAGCTACACTTGGCGTTGCGGGCGGGGGCTAATTAGGTTAATTAGACATTCGAAATCTATGTGTTTCTAATTATACTCGCAATAATTATCGTGTCAAGTATTTCTATGCTCTACGATTATCTAATGCTATCTGAATTAATTCATCAATGAGTTTTGTTTGAGGAATTTTACTTATCTCCCAAAGTTTAGGATACATACTAATCTTTGTAAAACCAGGGATTGTATTAACCTCGCTAAAAATATAATCGCCATTTTTCTTAATAAACCCGTCTACTCGCGCCATTCCTCTACACTTCAATAGTTTGAAAATTTTTATTGCAGTTTTTTGAATTTTATGAACTACTTTCCTCGATAAATTGGCTGGAGTTTTCAATTTGGCGCCATTTTCATCTAAATACTTGGCTTCATAGGAATAAAATTCGTAACTGGGTATAACCTCTCCCGATAATGAGGCAATAGGATTATCGCCTCCCAAAACCGAACATTCTATCTCTCTACCCATAATCATTTCTTCACACATAATTCTATCGCAGAGTTTAAATATTTCATTTATTCTTTTATCAAAATCATTTTTTGTTTTTATTTTATAAACACCAACTGATGAACCGGAATTGGTCGGCTTGATAAAAAACGGGCAACCTAATTTAGAAATAATATATGAAAACTTAATTTGTTTTTTCTCTGATGCGTTAAAAACCAAAAATTTTGCTGTTTTAATACCAGAATTTTCCAGTAATTTTTTGGCTACATCTTTATTCATTCCAATGGCCGAGCCCAAAACTCCGGTACCAACATAAGGAATACCTGCCATTTCAAAAAGTCCCTGAATAGTCCCATCTTCGCCAAAACTACCATGTAAAACAGGGAATGCAACATCTATTTTTATCCTTAAACCTTTGTCAAAAACTCCGATTATCTCTCTGTTTTTATTGAAAGAAAAAGTTACTGGTATACCATTCTTATTTAAATGCACTTTTTTGGCATTATCGCTATTCAAAATATAATTCTTGGTTTTGTAAAAGAAAAATTCGCCGTTTTTATTTATCCCAACAGGGATAATATTATATTTATTTTTATCAATACTATCTATAATGTTTTTTGCCGAAATAAGAGATATTTCGTGCTCCAGAGATCTACCGCCAAAAAAAATACCGACATTAATTTTTTTCATATTATTTCTCTTTTCTCCACTCCTCTATTTTTTTATGATTGCCGGATAATAATACTTTTGGAACCTTTCTTTTTTTCTTGTTAATGATTATTGATTCTGGCCTGGTATAAACCGGATAACTACCTTTGATTTCTTCCAGAGATTCGTGCTTGCCTAAAACCCCAGGAATAAAACGGCTCACTGCGTCAACAATAATCATCGCGGGAATTTCTCCGCCAGTCAAAACATAATCCCCTACTGAAATTTCTTCATCAGCAATATATTTTGCAACCCTTTCATCAACTCCCTCATATCTCCCGCAAGTCATAATCAGTTGGTCTAATTTGCTAAATCGTTTAGCCATTGCTTGATTAAATTTCTTACCTCGGGGTGAAAATATAATTATTTTAGTTTTAGGTTTTTTAGTTTTTAGTTTTGAGACTGCCTTTAAAATCGGCTCCACCATCATTACCATTCCCGGCCCTCCGCCATACGGCTTATCATCAACCTGCCTATGTTTGTCATCAGTATAATCCCTTAAATTATGAATTCCGATTTTCACCAAGCCCTTTTTCTGGGCACGTTTAATAATTGATTCAGAAAAATACGAATCAAATATATCCGGAAATATAGTTATGATATCGAATTTCATAAAATTATTTCAACTATACAATACCATAAATTAAGCCAAAAAACAAGAAAAATTACAATAATCGTTATATATACACTTTTTCACGATCGAGAAAAAATGTATATATAACTAAACAAACTAAAAACCGTGCCATAAATAGCACGGTTTTTAACAAGTTCTATTAACCCCATCTTGGTGGGGCAAGTTATATCTTGAGGTCGTCAACTACACTGTCAACATCCTTTTTCTCGTCTCGAACGGGTCTTTTCCCGCCTTCTGGCTCTTCAATTTTGAGATTAACTCGGGCATTATTCTTAGCGCCAACGATTCTTAAAAGAGTTCTAATAGCTCCTGCTGTTGAACCGCCGCGGCCAATTAAAGCACCCATGTCTTCTGGATTGACTTTTAAGGTTAAAAGTACGCCCATTTCATCGACGATTCTTTCAATCTTAACGTCTTTCGGATTGTTAACAATGCCCTCGACTAATGATTCAAGAAATTCCTGATCTTTTGCTTTGGCCATGTTTTCAATTAGGTTATTGAATTACTGATTACCGTAGTAGCCGACCTTTTAATGCTACTATCTTTTGTATATTTTATTCCTTTTTTGGTTCTGTGTCAACTCCGACGCCTTCCGATTTATCGGAAGGGTACGGAGCTCCGACCACGCCCTCGGCGGGCGTCGGAGGCACAACTCCTTCTTTCTTTACCTCTTCTGTTTTTCGCTTCGGCTTCCAGGCTTTCACTTTCGCTTTATCAATAATTTTTTCATCAACTAATAAATTATGCATTGTTGGAGAAGCCTGTACTCCTTTTGAAATCCAATACAAAATTCTTTCTTTGTTAAAATTTTTCTGCTTCTGGATTTTATTATATGATCCGAGTAGTTCAAGGAATTTCCCTTGTGGCCTCGTTGTGTGTTCAACCAAAACAACCCGAAAACTCGGGCTATTTTTCTTTCCAATTCTTTGTAATCGTATTTTTAACATATTTTTATCACCATCCTTTTTTCTCTAATCCATTTTTTGCTGCATCCTCTTGCGCCGCCTGCTTTGATGGACCTTCGCCAGTAGCAATTAAATCGCCATTTAAATATACGCCAACTTCAAATTTTTTGCAATGGTCTGGACCTTCTTCCTTTATTAATTCATAACTCGGGGTAATCCCTTCCTTGCCTTGTGCTCCTTCCTGAAAATGACTTTTGGGGTCTAAATATAATTTCTCACTCAAAACTCTTTCCAGTTCGCAGATTAGGTTCTCACAAAGAAATTTCTCTGCTTTATTAAAACCACCATCAAGATAAATTGCTCCAACAACCGCTTCAAATGTATTGGCTAAAATAAATTGTCGGGCACGGCCCATATCTTGCCCTTCGCCTTTCGAAAGCATTAAATAATCATTAAATCCCAACTTATTAGCAACCTCAGACAACATCTTACTATTAACCAAAGCTGCCCGCCAAGCAGTTAAATCCCCTTCTGGATTTTTGGGATAATGCTTAAAAAGATAATTTGTAACCACTAATTCCATTACTGCATCACCTAAAAATTCCAAACGTTCGTTCTGCTCTAAATTGCAGCCGGGATTTTCATTTAAATAAGACCTATGAACAAAAGCCTGTTGCAGCAAGTTTTTATTCTTAAATTTTATTTTAAAATTCTTCTCTAATTGATTAAAATTTTCAATAGTAGCCATAAATATTATTTATTCATTTCTCTGAAAATAGTTCCCAGGACTCCATTTATAAATCTACCCGAACTGTCTCCGCCATAACCTTTGGCTAATTCAATTGCTTCATTAATTGCCACCTTCGGTGGAACTTGCTCTTTGTCGCCGAACAATAATTCATAAATCCCGATTCTCAAAACATTTCTATCCACAATAGTAATTTGGTTTAACGGCCATTCCGGAGCGGATTTAGTGATAATATCATCAACCTGTGATTGATGCTCTAAAACCCCATGCGTCAAATTATTTATGAAATCATTTTCTTCAATTCCTGACCCGAATTCTTGTTTGTTCCTTTCAATGATTTTATTAATATCAATATTTTTTTCTTGATTGTTTCGCCCCCGAGTGGAGTTAAAATCCAGTTCGTATAAAGATTGTAGGACTATTGAACGAGCAATGTGCCTTGAAGACATATTATTTTTTAGATAATTCTTCTAAGTTTAATGGTTTAACCTGTCTGCCAGTAGGCATGGCTTTCGCTGTTTCCTTGGTTTCTCCTTCGTGTTCCTTTAATTCTTTTTCTTTTTTCTTTCTTTCTCTCTTTTCTAATTTCGCTAAAACATCAATTCTTTCTACGCCATTGTAAAATCCGCAAAAAGCGCAGATATGATGCGGTAAAATCGGCTCTCCGCATTTCGGACAGCTTGTCAAAGTTTTCTTCTTTAATTTAAGATGAGACCTTCGCCTATTTCTTCTACTTTTAGTATGTCTTTGTTTTGGTACTGGCATATTGATTTCAATATAACAGAAAAAAAATTTAAATGCAAATTTATCTTGTGATATAATAAGTTCATGGCGGAACAAAAGTTTACACATTTACATGTTCACTCGCATTACTCACTTCTAGACGGATTGGCGAAAATCGATGAACTAATTGAAAAAGCTAAGGCAACGGGAATGGATTCCCTGGCTATTACTGACCACGGCGTAATGTATGGCGTGGTTGAATTTTATAAAAAGGCAACTTCTGCCGGTATAAAACCGATTATCGGCGTTGAAACCTATCTTGTACCCGGAAGCCGTTTTGACAAAACCACAGGCAAATCTGATATCAGATATCATCTGATTTTGCTGGCAAAAGACAAAATCGGCTATCATAATTTAATCAAACTCGTAACTAAAGCCCATCTTGAGGGTTTTTATTATAAACCGAGAATCGACAAGGAAATTTTGAAAGAATATCACGAAGGACTAATTGCCCTGACCGCCTGTCCGCAAGGGGAGGTTCCGTCCGCGCTTATGGCTGACGATATTGCCAAAGCAAAAAAACTTGCTTTAGAATATTCAAAACTTTTCGGCAAGGACAATTTTTATCTTGAAATAATGGACCATCCGAATGATTTAAACCAGGTTCGTTTAAATGAAAAGATTATAAAACTAGCAAAAGAAACAAATTTGCCATTGGTTGCCACTAATGATGTTCATTATTTAAACAAAGAGGACGACGAAGTACATGATGTTTTACTTTGTGTTCAGACCAACCGCACTATTGTTGAAAAAGACAGAATGACCATGAAAGGCGAAGATTATTCCCTAAAGCCGCCCGATGAAATAATTAATGCATTTCGTAATGTTCCAGAGGCGATTGAAAACACTCAGAAAATCGCTGATATGTGCAACCTTAAACTGGAGCTTGATAAAATCGAGCTTCCCCACTTTCCTCTTCCTGAAGACGAAACAGCGAATTCTTATCTGAAAAAAATATGCGAAAAGGGATTACGCAAAAGAGACTTTGGAGAAAATCTTGACCAGGCAAAAAAACAACTGAAATTTGAATTAGGAGTTATTGAAAAAACCGGCTTCGCTTCGTACTTCCTAATTGTTCAGGACGTAGTTAATTGGGCGAAAAATAACAGCATTGTTGTCGGGCCGGGAAGGGGTTCGGCAGCAGGTTCGATTGTCTCTTATCTTTTAAATATCACCGATGTCGACCCGCTAAAATACAAACTTCTTTTTGAAAGATTTCTTAATCCGGAAAGAATAAGTATGCCTGATATTGATTTGGATTTTGCCGATATTAGACGAAATGAAATTGTTAATTATGTTGCAAAAAAATACGGAGCTGACCACGTTGCTCAAATTATTACTTTTGGAACAATGGCCAGCCGCGCTGCAATAAGAGACGCTGGCAGAGCCCTCGGCTATACCTATGCTTTCTGCGACCAAATTGCTAAAATGGTTCCTTTCGGTTTTGGATTAAAAGAAACTCTAGAAAAAGTTCCAGAACTTTCCCAATCTTACGACACCGATGATCAAGTAAAAATATTGATTGATATCGCTACAAAATTAGAAGGCGTTGCCCGCCATGCCTCAACCCATGCCTGTGGGATTGTAATCACCAAGAATCCAATTGATTTCTATGCTCCGCGCCAATTTGCACCACAGGACGAAAATTCTATTGTCACTCAATATGAAATGCACAGCATTGAAGCGCTCGGACTTTTAAAAATGGATTTTCTTGGCTTAAAAAACTTAACCACTATTGAAACAGCTTTAAATCTCATTGAAAAACTTCGGGGAATTAAAATTAACATTAACAATATACCATTAGACGACAAAAAAACTTTTGAACTTTTTAAAATGGCAAACACAATCGGAGTATTTCAATTAGAATCTTCCGGCATGAGAAAATATTTGCAGAAATTAAAACCAAATAATTTAGAAGACATTATTGCTATGGTTTCTTTATACCGGCCCGGACCCATAGATTTAATTCCCGATTATATTGCCAGAAAACATGGAGAAAAAGAAATTAGATACGTCCATCCGAAGCTCGAGCCAATCCTGAAAAATACTTACGGCATTACTGTTTACCAGGAACAGCTGATGCAAATTGCGAAAGATTTAGCGGGATTTACCATGTCTGAAGCAGATGTTTTAAGAAAAGCGGTCGGCAAAAAAATTAGAAAACTACTCGAACAACAGGCCGATAAGATGATTGACGGTATGGTAAAAAACGGAATTAATAAAGAAATCGCACAGAAAATATGGGATTCTATCGAGCCATTTGCCCAATATGGATTTAATCGTTCTCATGCAACCTGTTATGCTCTAATTGCTTATCAAACAGCTTATTTAAAAGCGAATTATCCAGAGGAATTCATCACTGCATTGATGCAGGCAGACCAAAAAGATCTGGATAGGATTAATATTTTAGTTAATGAAGCGAAAAAAATGGGCATCCAGGTTTTAGCCCCAGACATTAATGAAAGCTTTGATAACTTTACGCTCGTCCCTGCCTCGCCGGCAGGCGGGCATCCATCAATTCGCTTCGGATTAGCAGCAATAAAAAATGTCGGTCATAATGTTGTAGCAGCAATTGTTGAGGAAAGAAAGCAAAACGGAAACTTCCAGATCATGGCTGACTTCCTCACGCGCCTTGCTCCGCAAGCGGAGAAATCAGTAATTATCAATAAAAAATCTCTAGAAAACTTAATCCGCGCAGGAGCATTTGATGCTCTTGCCCAAAGAAAAGAATTATTAGAACATTTAGAGGAACTCCTAGAATTCTCTAAGGAATCACAGAAAACAAAAAATAACGGCCAAGCCAGTTTATTCAACGAAGAACAAATAACAAATAAAAATCAATTATTATTCACCAATGGAAACGGCAATGAAAAAAGAAAATTGTTGAACGAGGAAATCCAATGGGAAAAAGATTTGCTGGGAATGTATATTTCCGACCACCCACTTAAAAACTATGAGGGCTTCCTAAAAGGCAAAATAATCCATATCAGGGACTTGCCCAAAGAGAAAAAAGATAGTAAAGTTAAAATTGCAGGGGTAATTATCAAGATTACCAAATTTATTACCAAGTCCGGCAAACCGATGCTGTTTGTAAAAATAGAAGATTTAACCAGCACAATAGAAATCCTGGTTTTTGCTACAATCCTGGAAAAAAATCCGACAATTTGGCAAGAAGGAAAAGTCATCTTAATTGAGGGCCGCCTGACTGATAAAGATGACCAATTAAAAATCCTTTGTAATAACGTAGAAGAAATTATATGAAAATTGATGTAATACGACATTCAATAAGCCATATTATGGCGCATGCAGTTAAAGACATTTTTAAAGATGTTAAATTTGCCATTGGCCCGACAATTGATAATGGATTTTATTATGACTTTGGTTTAAAGAATCCCCTCACCCCAGAAGATTTGCCGAAGATTGAAAAAAGAATGCGCGAAATTTTAAAACAGAATCTTGCGTTCAAGCGAAAACTCGTTTCCAAAAACGAAGCGAAAAAACTATTTAAAAACCAACCCTATAAATTGGAACTCATAAAAGACCTCGATAGCAAAAACGCAACCATTTATATCAGCGGAGATTTTACTGATTTATGCAAGGGACCGCATGTAAAATCCACCCTTCAATTACATTCAGAGCAAGCCAAAGAAGTTATTGATGCATTTAAACTTACAAAAATTGCGGGCGCATACTGGCGCGGGGATGAAAAAAATCCCATGCTGCAAAGAATTTACGGAGTTGCTTTTAATACTAAAAGAGAGTTGGATGCCTATTTAAAACAAATAAAAGAAGCGGAAAAGCGCGACCACCGATTAATCGGCCAAAAACTGGATTTGTTTAGTATTGACGAAGAAGTCGGACCAGGACTAATCCTCTGGCATCCCAAAGGAACAGCTTTAAAAGGAGTAATTGAAAATTACTGGGTTAATGAACATCTAAAAAACGGTTATGAAATAATCGATACTCCCCATATCGGCCGAATAAAACTCTGGCAAACATCAGGCCATACTGATTTTTACAAAGAAAATATGTTCGGTCCAATGGAAGTTGAAGGCGATAAATACTTAATCAAGCCGATGAACTGCCCGTTCCATATGAAAATCTATAAAACCAAAAGCCGAAGTTATAGAGATTTACCCATACGCTGGGCAGAACTCGGTACAGTTTATAGATTTGAACGTTCCGGAGTTCTGCACGGCTTAACCCGAGTCAGAGGATTTACCCAGGATGATGCGCATATAATCTGCACACCGGACCAGTTAGCTGATGAAATGATGGCTGCTGTAAAATTCGGCATCAAACTTCTAAAAGAATTTGGATTTAAAGAATATAATATTTATCTGGCTACCAGGCCGGAAAAATATGTAGGAACTCCGAAGAACTGGGAAAAAGCAACAAGTACTCTGAAAAACGTCTTAAATAAATTGAATTTAAAATACCAAATTGATAAAGGCGGCGGGGTTTTTTATGGTCCAAAAATAGATATCAAAATCAAAGATTCATTAGGAAGAGAATGGCAATGCACTACAGTCCAGTTTGATTTTAATCTGCCGGAAAAATTTAATTTGACCTATATTGACGACAAAGGCCAAAAACAGAGGCCTTATATGGTTCATCGAGCCCTACTTGGTTCAATAGAAAGATTCATTGGTGTTTTGCTTGAAAATTATGCTGGTGCTTTGCCGTTCTGGCTCTCCCCTATCCAGATTTATGTAATTCCTATTGGTGACCGTCACGCGAAATATGCCGAGCAAATCAAAGAAAAACTTATGGCTTATGATTTAAGAGCTAAAGTAAAAAATGAAAACGAAACTGTCTCTAAAAAAATCCGCGAAGGAGAAATGCAAAAAATTCCTTATATGCTTGTAATTGGAGATGAAGAAACAAAAGCGAAATCTGTGCGCGTAAGAACCAGAGAGAAGGGAGATATTGGAATGATGAAAATTGAAGGATTTATTAAGAAAATAAAATGAGGTATTACGTAAAAATATTCGGGTGCCAGATGAATATTGCTGACGCCGAAAAAATAATCCAACATCTAGAAGATACCGGATACAAACAAGCCCCTACCATGGAAGGGGCTGATTTAATAGTGGTTGTTGCCTGCTCTGTGCGGCAAAGCGCGATTGATAGAATCTTCGGCTTAAAGAAAAAATTTGCAAAAATTAAGGCAAAAAAAATTTTAACTGGCTGCGTTTTAAAGGTAGATAAACCTAAATTTAAATATTTCTTTAACGAGATTTTATCAATTAATGAATTTCTCGGGAAAAATTATCTGGAGATGAAACCAAAATACTCCTGCCTCGCCGGCGGGCAGGCAAATCCCAAATCGTCATTCGTACCTATAATGACCGGGTGCAACAATTTCTGTTCTTATTGCGCAGTCCCTTATACCCGTGGCAGGGAGGTTTCAAGATCAACAAAAAATATAATTTTTGAAATAAAAAATCTTATTAAAAATGAATGCGAGGAGATTACTTTACTCGGACAAAATGTTAATTCATACAAAGATAATAAAATCAATTTCCCGAAACTACTGAAAATGATTGCCGATATACCCGGAAATTTCATCATAAAGTTTTTAACCTCACACCCTAAAGATTTTTCCATAGAACTAATCAATGCAATCGCTAAATCGCCAAAAATCAGCAGAGAAATCCACTTGCCGGTTCAAAGTGGAGACGATGAAATATTAAAAAGAATGAACCGTGGATACACGACGGAAAAATATCTTGATTTAATCAGGAGAATACGCGCGAAAATATCTCAAGCAAAAATTACCACAGATGTAATTGTGGGTTTTCCAGGCGAAACAAAAAAACAATTTGAGAATACGGTTGAATTGTTTAAAAAAGTCGGATTTGATATGGCTTATATTAATAAATATTCAATCAGGCCCGGAACAATAGCCAGTAAATATAAAGACGATGTGCCATGGAAAAAAAAGGTAAGAAGATGGAAGAAACTGAATGAAATAATTCAAAAGCCGAAGTTAATCGCAATTGTCGGACCGACTGCCTCGGGAAAATCCGCTTTTGCCATTAAGATGGCTAAAAAAATAAATAGTGAAATTGTTTCAGCTGATTCAAGACAAATTTATAAAGGAATGAATATTGGTACGGGTAAGACAACAAAGAAAGAAATGCAAGACATTCCTCATCATATGATAAATATAGCCAGTCCGAAAAAACAATTCAGCGTTACTGAATACAAAAAACTGGCCCTACAGACAATAGATAAAATCTACAAAAGAGGGAAAATGCCGATTCTTTGCGGAGGAACAGGATTTTACATCCGTGCAGTTGTTGATAATATAGTGATTCCAGAAGTCAAACCTGACTGGAAATTAAGAAAGGAACTAGAAAATAAAACCGAGAAAGAATTATTCAAAAAATTAAAAAAACTCGACCCAGATCGGACCAAGAATATTGATGCTAAAAATAAACGCCGGCTGATAAGGGCATTGGAAATAGTTATTAAAACGGACAAGCCAATACCGCAACTAAAGACCAGTCCTAAATTTGATATTCAATATATTAGAATTAAAAAATCTCCAGCAGAGCTGAAGAAATTAATAAATAAAAGAGTTGATAAAATGATAAAAATGGGATTGGAAAAAGAAGTAAAGAAATTAGTTAAAAAGTACGGCTGGACAACAGTATTAAGAAACACTATCGGTTATGCAGAATGGAGAGACTCCGAAAATAAAAAAGAAATCATCAAAGCAATTAAACTCCATACCTTACAATACGCCAAGCGTCAGCTTACATGGTTCAAAAAATTCGCCTGAATAAAATTTCAGCCCTTGCTCCTGTATTCTTCTTCAGCAATTTCTCTGGCTTTATTTATGGCCATTTCTTCAATTTTTTGCGGAGAATAAGCTTCTTTCATTAATTCTTCTCTCGCTTGAAGTATGATTCTATCTCGTTCTTCTGGAGAAAGCACGTCTAGGATGTGAACCTTTTCGCCTTTTTTCTTTTTTTCTTGACACACCACCCTGATTTCACCTCCTTGGGTGATAACCATATCAGAACCTTCAGTGTGTCGAATGTCTGCTTGTTCGTTAATTTTCGCCAATTCGTGCTTTCTAGTTATTTTGATTTTTTCTTCGGGAGTTAATTCCAGTTTTCTTTTAAAATCTTTATCCGCAGTTTCAAACATAAAATTTTATTTAGTTTTTATTCGTCTCCTTCTTTTTTTATTATATTCTCAAATTGTTTATCAATAAATTCGTCTGTGTCTAAGTTTTCTAAGCTTTCCTCTGATTCCAATTCCTGATTAAGTTCTATTAATTTTTTTTTCAATTCTAATACTTCTGGATTAGCATATTTTTTTCCCTCTAATCCTTTAGATTTCAAAATTTTATCCTCTATTTTATAGGATTCTTCCATTTCTTCAATTTTTTTCTTTAATTCTGCTATTCTTGCTTTTCTCTGCTTCAGAATTAATTCAGAAGAAGTAGCATCTGGTTGTTTTTCCATATTTTTAAACATATTTTTTCTTAATTATTATACTGTAATTATATATTATTTAAATCATTTTGTCAATATGTCTCTTAATATCTTGGCGACTACTTCGGGATTGGCTTTGCCTTTGGTTTCGCGCATTGCCTGGCCAACTAAAAACTGCAAAGCCGTTTCTTTTCCTTGTTTATAATCTTCAACCGGCTGAGGATTGTTTTTTATTGTTTGTTCTGCAATTTTATCCAAATCATCCCTATTGCTCACCTGTTTCAAGTTTCTGGATTCTATGATTTGCGACGGGTCTGCGCCGGTTTTAAACATTTCTTTCAAAGCCTCTTGTGCTCCACTAGAAGAGATTTCTCCAATAAATATCAGATAAATCAATTCTGCAAAATTTTCTGGCGTAATTTTTATTTCCCGATTTTCGAAAATAAATTTAGGAAACTCAGTAATAATATAATTGGCGCTTAAAACTATCAATCTATCAATATCTGTCTTAATCTTGCCTGATTTGAGCCAAGCATTAAGTTCGCTTACTGTATGCTCAAAAAAATCAGCTAAATATTTAAAGTTCACCAGAATATCAACACTTAATGCAGGCAATTTATATTCCTTTTCAAATCTTTTCCTTCTTACTTGCGGCAATTCTGGAATCTCTGCTGCTAATTTTTTAATCAATTCGGGTTTAATATCTAAAGGCGGCAAATCCGGCTCTGGGAAATAGCGATAATCATCAGAAGTTTCTTTTGTTCTCTGAGAAAATGTTTCTTGTTTTGCATCATCCCATCCTCTTGTTTCGTGTTCTATTTTGCCGTCTTCTTCTAAAATCTCCTGTTGCCTCTTAATTTCATATTCAATCGCTTTCTCGACACTACGAAATGAATTTAAATTTTTTACTTCAACTTTTGTACCCATATTCAGAGAAATATTTGCTTCCACGCGCATCTGACCTTTTTCCATATCTGCGTCGGAAATCCCCAAATATTTAAAGATTAATTGCAATTCCTGGGCGAAATTTTTTGCCTGTTCAGCAAAATGGATATCCGGCTCTGTAACCAATTCCATTAAAGGCATACCTGCGCGATTAAAATCAACCAAGGAATATCCCCCCTGCCTACCGGCAGGCAGGTTTTTATGCATTAGTCTTCCAGTGTCTTCTTCTAAATGAATCCTGCGGATTTTTATACCGTCTAATTTTCCCTCAAAACATAGTGGTGATTCGAATTGCGTAATCTGGTATCCTTTTGGCAAATCAGGATAAAAATAATTTTTCCTTTCAAACCAAGTTTTCTCCGCGATTTTACAGTTTAAGGCCAGACCTGCTTTTATTACGCTATGAATCGCTTCCTCATTAATAACAGGCAAGCTTCCTGGCTGGGCAGTGCAAATCGGGCAGATATTTTTATTTGCCTCTTTTTCCAAAGGATCATTTAAACAAGAACAAAACATTTTTGTCTTGGTTTTTAATTCCACATGTATTTCCAGCCCAATTGTCGGCTCGTATTTATTCGCCATAATTCTCTTATATTTTACATTAAAAAAATAAAAAAATGAAGTCCTGCCGGCCATCCGGTAGGACTTCTTTAATTTACTTTAAACCAATTAACTCTTTCAATTCTTCCACGCTCAACATTTTTTGAGCAAGCTTTTTGAGTTCCTCCTTACTGATGACTATAGACTTTTTTTCTGTTTTGTAAAGTTCTTTCATATCAACAAACAATGACGGAATTTCACGCATAACTATTTTATACATCATTTTGCTCATGCGTCGGATTTCCCACTCAGCGTCTTTCGCAAGTCGCAATCCGAACATATAGCGCAGGGAACGAACATTACAATAGAAATAACAAGGCGTATCCCAGAAAACTGGCATAATTTTTCTGGAATCCTGTTTAGTTGCACCTAATTCTCTTTTTCTGTCGTAATCTTTGATTGCTCTCTTTGCATGCCTTTCATCGATGGCATAAAGTTTTTGAACCTTTTTTTCATTTTCAATATAATCGTAGGTGCAATAAACAAATTTGTTTTTGTTGGCCGGCACAAATCGTGTACTTCGATATGTCCATCCTACGCCAATACGATGCCTTACCCATTGATTTTGAAGACTCTTGGTAATACCTCTAACAAGAAAAGTAAGACATATAGACTCTAAGGGTGTATGATGATTTTTTTTGATCAAATCACGATTTAACCGCAAATCGTCTTTTTGCGTTCCTTTAGATTCATGACTTGTTCGAGCAGTAAAGCCAGGTAAGGTTTCAGTAGTGCATAATTTCTTGAATCTTCCAACTGGCCGAGTAATAGCCACTAATTCAACCTTTGGTTCGACGCTTCTGAATAATCTCTTTCTTAAATGTTTCAATGGATCATTGTTCATTTTGGAACCTCCTAATTTTGAATATCCTTGATCTGAATTAGCTTTATACCTCTTCTTTCAAATAGCGCGGAAGCTTGTGGAAATTCTTCTTCATAACGCTTGAGATAGTAAAGCACCTTAATTCCCATGTTGTTGAGATGCTTGGCGCAATCATAACAAGGCGATTGCGTGCAATAAACCTCACAGCCCGCCAGGTTAATTCCATTTTTAGCAGCATTTACAATAGCATTCATCTCTGCATGTGCCCCGCGGCAACGCTTTGAACCAGATGGAAGTATTATTCCATTAACTTCCTTGGCGCAGCCGAAATCATTGCAATGATCATCTCCAACAGTAGGGCCATTGTATCCAATCTGCAAAATTCGTTTGTCGCGGACAAAAATTGCCGCGATGTGATAATGAAAGCATCTTGATTTGCACGCCCATACTTTCAATGTTTCCACAAAAACTTCTTGCCATGAAAATATCATTATTTCCTCCTTAACTTGATTTTAAAGAACTTTATCCTTGATTTATAGTATTTACAGCATAACTCTATAATAAAAACCCGTCAATGACGGGTCGTTGGGTGGAGCAATTCAGAACCTGTTTAGTGGTTTGAAAAATAAAAACGGGACACCGACGAGAGACTCGTCCGCGTGTCCCGATAGAAAGCACCTGCTATAAAAATCAAGATTCTTGTTTTTTATCTGGGAAAAACGGCCCAATAAAACCGCAACACGCTCCAGCAATCGCCAAAATACCTCCGATATATTCTGGTATACTTTTTACCGGGGCAGTAAGTATAAGCCCCCCCACCACAACAAGCACAATCGCCAAGCCAAACAATTTCTCCTGAATTTTGGAAAGAACTTTGATTTCTTTCATTTTATCCTCCTCTTTTTTTATTGTAATTTAAAACTGATAACAGTTTTATGACTATTATCAGTATAGCACAAGGAATAATTACTGTCAAGGAATTGTACAAGATGACCACATAGGTGACACTTTTGATGTTTCAATGGGCGTCCGGTAGCCTAATGCCTGATGAGGCCTGTAAAAGTTGTATTCAATCAGCCATTCAGTAAGGTTTTGGTTAAATAAATCAGTATTCGGAGTAA
>DATKZC010000020.1:0-26012 GCA_035528175.1 Minisyncoccota bacterium | reverse complement strand
GCCAAAAACCGAAAGATTGGGATATTACTACCAATGCCAAGCCAGAACAAATCAGGAAATTATTTCCCAAGAATTTTTATGAAAATAAATTCGGCACAGTAAGCGTAATTACTAATGCCAAGGATGAAACCTTAAAAGTTGTTGAAATCACGCCATTTCGATTAGAAGGCAAATACTCTGACAAGCGCCATCCGGACGAAATAACTTTTGCTAAAACATTAGAAGAAGATTTGGGCAGGAGAGATTTTACAATCAATGCGCTTGCATTGAGCAAAAATAAAAAGATTGTTGATTATTTTGATGGACAAAAAGATTTGAAAAATAAAATTATTCGCACCGTAGGCAAAGCAGACGACAGATTTAGTGAGGACGCATTAAGAATGTTAAGGGCAATGCGCTTCGCTTGTACTCTGGATTTCTCTGTTGAAGAAAAAACTTTTAAAGCAATTCAGAAAAATGCCGATTGGATTCAGATGATTTCCAACGAAAGAATTAGGGATGAATTAATTAAGATTTTTGAAACCGAAAAAGCAGCTCATGGAATTGATTTATTAAGGCAGACGAATTTATTAAAATTTATTTTGCCGGAATTAGAAAAAGGTGTAGGCATGAGCCAGAATAAGCACCATATTTATGATATTTATGAGCATTCAATGCGCTCTTTGGACGAAGCAGCAAAAAAGAAATTCAATTTAAAAGTAAAAGTCGCTGCGTTATTTCATGATATTGGTAAACCCATAGCGAAAGCAGGCGAAGGGCCTGATTCCACTTTTTACAATCACGATTATATCGGCGCAAAATTCACTTTTAAGATTCTGCAAAGATTAAAATTTCCGAATAAATTTATTGATAAAGTGGTTTTATTGGTTAAAAATCATATGTTTGTTTCAGATCCAGAAAGATTGACTGATGCTGGCGCAAGAAGATTAATTAAAAGAGTTGGCATAGAAAATATTACTGATTTAATAAATTTGAGAGTGGCGGATCGCCTTGGAATGGGTAGGCCAAAAGAAAAGCCGTATCGTTTAAGAACGATCGAATATATGATTGAAAAAGTTTCCAAAGATCCTGTTTCCGTTAAAATGTTGAAAATTGATGGTAATGATATAATGAAATTATTATCAATCCAGCCAAGCCCTAAGGTCGGCGCGATTTTGGATGTTTTATTGGCAGAAGTTATTGAAGACCCGAAAAAAAATAATAAAAAATACTTGGAAAACAGGGTTAAAGAACTAAACGAACAAAATCTCGAAGTTTTGCGTAAATTGGCCAGGGGGAAAATTGAAGAAAAGAAAGAAGAGGAGGATTTAAAAATCAGGGAGAAACATTGGATAAAGTAAAGAACGGGGAGGAGTATGTCGGTAGTACGCACGCTTCGGGTGCGTGAAGATCGGGTTCAATTCCCGGCTCCCCGACTTATGGAAAAACAAAAAAACAAATTAAGAATTATTCCCCTGGGAGGGATGGAGGAGGTCGGCAGAAATATGACTGTTTTTGAATATGGCAGTGATATTGTTATTTTGGATATGGGCATTCAGTTTCCAGAAGAAGATATGCCGGGTATTGATTTTATAATTCCTAATATCAACTATTTAAAAGGTAGGGAAAAAAATATCCGCGGAGTAATTTTTAGCCATGGCCATCTTGACCATATTGGCGCAGCTCCCCTGCTTCTAAAGAAGCTTGGCTTCCCGCCGATTATTGGCAGAGATTTGACTCTTGCAATGATTGAAAGAAGGATGGAGGAGTATTCTAGGGAATCAATTAAGCATTTGAAAACCATAAAAATTAAATCAGTTAATGACCGGCTTAATTTAGGCAGATTTAAAATTAGTTTCTTTAACGTGGAGCACTCAATCATGGATGCAGTTGGCGTTGTGATTAATACGCCGGACGGAACAGTGATTCATCCGGGTGATTGGACAATGGAGAAAAAATCAGACGATCAGCAGGCAATTACCTATAATCATTTATCTTTATTGCCAAAACCAAGAATTTTGATGCTTGAAAGCTTAGGATCGCTTGATACCGATCGTGAATTGGTTTCAGAAAAGGACATGAACGCCAATTTGGAAAAACTCATTAAGGAGGCGACTGGCAAAGTAATTATCGGCACTTTTTCTTCCCAGATAAAAAGAATCGGCCACATTATTGAATATGTCAGAGGAATCGGTAAAAAAGTTATTCTTGACGGCTATAGCATGAAAATGAATATTGAGATAGCTCAAAAACTGGGATATATAAAAACTGGTGAAGGAGTATTGATTCCTGTGAATGACATCCGCAAATATCCAGAAAACAAGATTATAGTTATTTGTACTGGGGCGCAAGGTGAAGGCAATGCAGTCTTGTCGCGTATAATCACTAATGAACATAGATTTATCCGTGTTAAGAAAAATGATACAATAATTTTTTCATCATCAGTAATTCCTGGCAACGAAAGAACAATTCAGCGGTTAAAAGATGGACTTTATCGCAAGTGCGATAATGTTGTACATAATGATATAATGGATGTTCATATCAGCGGACATTCCAATGCCGAAAGCATTAAAGAAATAATCAAACAAATCAAACCGGATTTCTTTTTGCCGGTTTATGCCAATCATTATTTCTTAAAGGAAGCAGCAAAACTGGCAATGCAAGTCGGAATTCCCAAGGAGAAAATATTCGTTTTGGATAATGGTTCAATTCTTGAATTTCAAAACAAAAGAGCCAAAGTTTTAAACAAAAAAGCCGACACTAATTATGTTTTTGTGGATGGATTGGGCATTGGCGATATTGGCCACATTGTTTTGCGCGATCGTCAAACAATGGCTGAAGATGGGATGTTTGTGATTATAGCCACAATTGACAGGCAAACCGGCAAAGTCAAAAATAGTCCCGACATAATTTCCCGAGGATTTATCTATATGAAGGAATCAAAAGAATTGTTGGCTGAGGCGCGTAAGAAAGTCAAAGAAATTGTTGAGCATACAACTGTTGCTGGTACGCCGATTAATTGGGTGTATGTTAAAGATAATTTACGCGACAAAATGGGGCAATTCCTTTATAGCAAAACTCGTCGCAGACCCATGGTTCTACCGGTGATAATTGAGGTATAAAATAAAGATTTGCTCAAAAGATTTTTGTTGTTTATAATACTTATATTGCGAAAATGTTAAAAGATTCATTGCAGAAAATTAAAACACTAAAAAAGAAAACCAAAATAATTTTTGGCATTGTTTTAATCGTCATTATCCTTATTTTAATTCCTATTTTAAAACCAAAAGAACCGACATATGAAACTGGATTTGTTGAAAGAGGAGATGTGATTCAAGAGGTTTCTGCCAATGGCATGGTCCAATCAATTGATGAAATCGATTTAAGATTTAAAACTAACGGCACGGTGGAAAGAATTTTGGTGAAAGTTGGCGACAGCGTGAAAAAGGGAGCGTATTTGGTAAATTT
The DNA here is from genome assembly GCA_035528175.1 of Minisyncoccota bacterium. Classification (GTDB taxonomy): domain Bacteria; phylum Patescibacteriota; class Minisyncoccia; order RBG-13-40-8-A; family RBG-13-40-8-A; genus JAHILA01. Next base: position 22,565 of record DATKZC010000020.1, on the reverse strand, counting down.
GGATTCTGGTACTGTTTACAGTCAATATTTGCAAGCACAAGCGAGTTATAACCAGGCAAAAGCAAAATTAGATCAACTGATAGCTGGCGCAAGCAATGCAGAAATAAAAGTTTCTGAACAAATTTTGGAAAATGCCAGAATCGCGCTTGAAGATGCCAGGGCTAAAGCAGAAAATGATTTAAATCAAGATTACGGTTCAGCTCTGGTATATTTAATTGATTCCTCAAGCAAATATAATAAGGCATTGGCGGATTTGAAAGACATGGAAAGGTTGTATTTTTATTATAGTGATTCTTTATCTGTTGTTTTTATGGACAAAAGCGACAGAGCAGAAGAAGCGTATCTGGGAACTTCCACAATAAAAGGCGCAAAAGATTATATTGATGATGCTGAAGAAAATCCGACTTATAGTAATATTGATGCGGCCTTAGATAATATGTGGCTTGCATTACAAAAAATTACAGATGCTTTAGATTATGCCAAAACCGCAATGAGTGATCCATCTACAAGGGAAAAGGTTTCTGCTACGGACAGAACTACAATTGATACGAATATTGTCAATCTTAATGCTGCTGTAAGCAATATTAATACTGCCAAAACAGATATTGCTAACCAGAAAATTACAAACCAGATTAATATTAATACAGCTGAAAGCGCTTATAATAAAGCTAAAGTTGATTTGGAGAAGCTGCAAGCCCTGCCACGCGCAGTTGATATTGCGGTTTACCAAGCAGATGTTGATAAGTATAAGGCAAACCTGGCTGAATACAGTAAAAAATTAAGCGATGCCTCTATTATTGCACCCTTTGACGGAATAATTGCAAAAATAGATGCAAAGATTGGGGAGGTAATTACTGCAGGTGAAAAAGTAATTACTTCTTTAATTAGTCAGAATGGACTACAAATAGAAATTGATATTCCGGAAACAGATATTAGTAAAGTAAGCATGGACGATCCAGTTTTAATAATTTTGGATGCGCTTCCAGAAGAATCATTTTCCGGTCAAATTATTGAGATTGATTCAAGTAAAACTATAATTGATAGCGTTGTTTATTATAAGGTAAAAATTTTATTTGAAGGCGATGAACAAAAAATAAAATCAGGAATGTCAGGAGATGCAACAATCCAGGCAGAGAAAAGAGATAATGTCTTGAATGTTCCGCAAAGAGCAGTTGTTTCTAAAAATAGTAAAAAATTTGTCAGAGTTTTAGATGGCGAGGAAATAGTAGAAACAGAAGTTACTACTGGATTGCGCGGCAATAAAGGAGAGATAGAAATTCTTAGAGGTTTAAGCGAAGGAGAGAAAATTATTACATTCATGAAAAATGGAAATAAATGATTGTAGCAGAAAATCTTAGAAAAGAATATTCAGATGATGAAGTAAAAACAGTAGCCCTGGAGGGGGTTTCTTTTAATATTGAAAAAGGAGAGTTCTTGGCAATTATGGGGCCGTCCGGCTCCGGCAAATCGACATTAATGCATATTATGGGATTTTTGGACAGGCCAAGTTCCGGTGTTTATAAATTTGAAAATCAAGGAATTGAAGACTTAGATGATGACCAATTGGCTTTTGTTAGAAACAATAAATTAGGATTTATTTTCCAGTTTTTTAATCTGCTTCCCAGGACAACAGTTTTTGAAAATGTTAGATTGCCTCTTGCTTATACAAAAATTTCTGAAGAGGAAAAAAGGCAGAGAGTTATGAAAGCGATTGAAGCAGTCGGGCTTTCCCATAGAATGAAGCATTTATCGAATCAACTGTCCGGAGGCGAACAGCAGAGAGTGGCAATTGCGCGGGCGATTGTAAATGATCCTTCAGTAATTTTTGCTGATGAGCCAACGGGAAATCTGGACAGCAAATCGGGCCAGCAAATAATGGAGATTTTACAGGATTTAAATGAAGTAGGACATACGATTATTTTAGTTACGCACGAACAATATACAGCAGAAATGGCAAAAAGAATAATAAAATTAAAAGATGGGCAGATAGTTAGCGATGAACGAGTAGCGGACAGAAAGATCGCTAAAAATGGACTACTGAAATAAATTATGAGACTTAGAGATTCTCTTAAAATTTCTTTTACTACATTAAGGACGAATAAAATGCGTTCTGCTTTAACCATGCTTGGTATTATTATTGGTGTTGGTTCGGTGATTTTAATGATGTCTATCGGCAGAAGCGCCCAAAATTTGATTATAGGGCAGATTCAGTCCTTAGGTTCTAATAGTATCTATATTGAACCAGGCTCATTTGATCCTAAAGGAGGCTTTGGCATGGAAATGGCATTGGAGGAGATGACAATAAAAACTCTAAAACTTAAAGACATGGAAGCAATAGAAAAAGATCCTTTAGTAGATATGGCTTATCCAATGGTTTATGGAACTGCCAGGGCTGTTTATCAGAATAATGATGAAAAAATAACTTTCATCGGAACAACCCCAGAAGCATATGTTATGGATAATTGGCATGCAGTTGCTGGAAGGGATATTAATGAAGAAGAAGTTAAAAGCATGGCAAGGGTGGCAACGTTGGGTTATAAAATAGCAGGAGATTTATTCGGAGAAGAAGATCCGATTGGCAAAACGATTAGGATTAAAAAAACCAGTTTCAAAATAATTGGTGTGATGGAGGAACGCGGCATGGAAATGTTCCAGAATTATGACGAATATGTTTATATTCCTGTAACAACTGCCCAGAAACTTTTATTAGGAATTGACCATTTAAACGCTATTACTGTCCGAGCTATAAACGAAGATGTTGTAGATAGATTAATAGAGAACATCCGCTTTATTCTTAGAGACACTCATAATATTTATAATCTAGAAGAAGATCTATCCAGGGACGATTTTAAAGTAATGAGCCAAGTTGAAGCAAGCAATATGATGGCTCAGGTTACTGGGATTCTTACTGCATTTCTTTCTTCTATTGCCGCGATTGCTTTAATTGTCGGCGGAATCGGCATCATGAATATAATGCTGGTTTCAGTTACGGAAAGGACAAAAGAAATTGGTTTAAGAAAAGCAGTTGGTGCAAGAAATAAGGATATTTTAAATCAGTTTTTATTGGAATCAATCACCCTAACCTTAATCGGCGGGATTACAGGATTTGTTGGTGGTATGTCAATTTCTTTCATTATAGCAATTGTTTTGAGCAGCGTTTTGAATATAAGTTGGGGATTTGCTGTTCCTATTAGCGCAGTTGTCTTAGCATTCGGGGTTGCTGCAATTGTCGGCTTGGTTTTCGGCATTTATCCTGCCAAGAAAGCTTCCAAATTAAATCCAATAGAAGCTTTAAGGCACGAATAATCTGGGCCTGTGGTTCAGTGGTAGAACACGGCATTCGCATTGCCGGGACGGCAGTTCAATTCTGCCCAGGTCCACTGGTCAATTAATAGGGTTGACTTTTTATTTCACGGAGTTAAAATTAACTCTTGGTATGAAAGTCATTATTTTGGCAGGAGGTAAAACCGACCTGCCTGGAAAATTAAAAAATATACCCAAATCCCTGATTAAAATAAAAGGGAAACCGTTATTGGAATATCAATTAGATTTATTAAAGAAATATAAATTTGATGACATCCGTTTAAGTCTCCACTATAAAGCAGAGGAGATTTTAAAATATCTGAAAATTAAAGATCCACAGGCAAATATTTCTGGAAAAACAGGAAAAGTAGCAGGAATTGAATATATTGTCGAAATAAAGCCATTGGGAACAGGAGGAGCAATAAGGTCTGCTTCTAAAGATTTGAAAAAAGATTTTCTAGTGATGAATGGTGATACTTTGAGCAATTTTAATCTGAATGATTTTATAAAATTTTATAAAAACAATATTTCCGAACCGAGATTTTTTCCTTCATCGTCATTTGTAAGAAGTATTACCCCTGATATTTTCCCATTAGAAATTTCCCCGTTGAGAAAAAGGGTTTCTTATGAAGAAATTTTGGGCGCAATGGCAGTTTATTATGACCAGAATGTTAATGGCATGGGTTTGGTTAAGACAAAAAATAATCGCGTTGTGGAATTTCAAGAAGATCCAGAATACCAATATTCAGGATATGTTAATGCCGGTTTCTATGTTTTATCTCCGCAGCTTTTACAGACAAAATGCATGCGTGCTAAGAAAAAAGACGAAGCATTTGCTATTGAAGAATGCATTTTCCCGCTATTGGCAGAGAAAAAACAATTATTGGCATTTATCCACCGCGGTTTATGGACTGATATTGGCAGCGAGGAGGGATTGGCAAAAGTAGAAAATATAGTTGAAAAACTAACAGAGAAAGAATAGTATTAACTCAGATTTATTTATACAAAGACACGTGTTGTTCTAACTGCGGTCAGAACACACTAATTCTCGGCCGACTGCGGTCGGCTTCCGAAGTTGTCTTTTTAACAAATAAATCTTCGTCGTATGAGAGAAAGAAAGGATTTGGGTGATTTGGGAGAAAAAATCGCCAGAAAATATTTGGAAGGAAAAGGATACAGGATTTTAGACAAGAATTTTAGATACAGCAAATTAGGAGAATTGGATATTATTGCGGAGAAAAACAATAATATCTTTTTTATTGAGGTAAAAACGCGCAATAAAACCGGGCTTGGCGGATTTTGGCCAGAAGACAATATTACTTATAGTAAGCAGAAGAAATTAATCAAATTGTCGCAAATTTATTTGAGCAAGCATAGATTATTAGATAAATCGTGGCAGATTGATATTTTGGCAATTGAGGTTTTTCGCGATGACTCATATGATATTCGTCATATTGAAAATGCAGTTAGTGATATGTACTAGTCCTGAGTATAGTCGAAGGGTTGACAATTGATTTTTAATATAATAATATTAATCCTTAATCATTTACGGTCCGACTTTGGTCGGGCCTTTCATTAAATCTATGGATCAAAAACAATTTATTTCAGCAATGAGCCAAATTGCCGAGGAGAAAGGCATTTCTCAGGAACAAATCGTCGAGACACTTGAAATGGCGATTGCTGCCGCGTATAAGAAAGATTATGGCAAAAAGGGCCAGAATATTAAAGTTAAATTTGATATAAAAACTGGGGAAATAAAAGTTTTCCAGGTTTTTTTAGTTGTGGATGAAGGCATGCTAAAGAAAGACAAAGAAGGCAAAATTGAAGAAGAAGCTCCGACGCTCACCGAAGGCGAGGTCGGAGCCTCGACTCCCACAGAGGAGGACGTCGGGAAAGAAGAAGATGGCGAGAAGAAAATTAGATTTAATCCCTATAAACATATAATGGTGGAGGATGCTCAGAAAATTAAGAAAAACGCAAAAATTGAAGACGAAATTCAGACCAAGCTCGAAACGCATACTGATTTTGGGAGAATTGCTGCGCAGACAGCCAAACAGGTTATTATCCAACGATTAAGGGAGGCAGAAAGAGAAGTTGTTTTCACTGAATACAAAGATAAGGAAGGAGAAGTGGTGAGTGCCATTGTCCAGAGAATTGAAGGCAGGAATATATTTTTGGACATCGGCAAGGCAGTAGGAGTTTTATTTCCCGAAGAACAGATTCCAGGAGAAAGATTTTTTATGGGTCAGCGTTTGAGAGCATATATTTTGAAAGTTGAAAAATCGCCGAAAGGTGCAGATATTATTCTTTCTCGCGCTTATCCTAAATTGGTGAGTAGATTATTCTCAATTGAAGTCCCTGAAATTTCAACCGGCGCAGTGCAGATAAAATCTATTGCTAGGGAACCAGGCTCAAGAACCAAAATTGCGGTTTGGACAGAAGAAGAAGGAATTGACCCAATTGGAAGCTGCGTTGGGCAAAAAGGAAGCAGAATTCAGACAGTTATTAATGAGTTAGGCGGAGAAAAAATAGATGTTATTGAATGGAATGAAAATATAGAAAAATATATTGCTAATTCTCTTTCCCCTGCCAAAATTATTGATGTCAAGATAGACGAAAATAAAAGAACTGCTTTAGTAATTGTTCCAGAAGACCAAATTTCTTTGGCTATTGGTCAAAGGGGGCAAAATGTTAGATTAGCAGCCAAATTGACTGGTTGGAAAATTGATGTGAAGAGTGAAAAAATGATGAAAGATGCGGACAAAAAAGAAGAGGACGAGAAACCGAAAAAAGTTAAGAAATCCCCCTCGAAAAAACGCGGGGCAAGTAAAAAAGACGATGAAAAAAGTTAGAGCAATTATTTATGATATTAAAGATGGCAAGCCGTATTTTTTGATTTTGCATCGCATTTTAAGATGGAATGGCTGGGAAGTTCTTAAAGAAACCATGGAATCAGGAGAGAGTTTAGGGCAAGCATTAGTCAGGGGTATAAAAGAGGAAACCGGATTGAAAGATTTTAAAATCATCCGTGATTTAAATAAAACAGAGAAATGGCAAAAAGACGGAATCGATTATGAAATTACCGCAACCTTTTTAGTAAAAGCTGATATGAATGAAAAGATTTCTTTAAACCAAAGAATTATTGAACATGATAATTATGAATGGGCTGAAAGAGAAACAGCAATTGCTAACTTAACCTGGCCTAATACTAAAAAGTTAATTAAGGATTTAGAAATATGACAAATGAAATTAAAGTGGAATTAGGAAATTACAAAGGATTAGAAGCAAAAAAACAGGAACTAAAAGTTGAAGACAAAGAAATTATCAATGCTTTGGATTATTTGCAAAAATCAAGGGCAAAAATCATTACTATAAATAAACCCGCGCAAGAAAGCAATCGGGTGGAAATTGATTTTGAAACAAGGTTAGCTGGAGTGCAGATAGAAAACGGCGTAAGCAAGAATCATCCGTTAATTATAGGCGAGGGACGATTCTTACCCGGTTTTGAAAAAGAGCTGGAAGGAATGAAAGCTAGTGAAGAAAAAGAATTTTTATTGAAAGTTCCAGAAGATTGGGGCAATAAAAATATTGCAGGGAAAAATCTAAATTTTAAGGTAAAAATGAACCTTGTGCAGGAAAGACAATTACCGGAAATTAATGACGAATTTGCAAAATCATTAGGAAAATTCGATTCTTTGAAAGCATTGAGAAAGAACATTGAACAAGGATTGATGCAGGAGAAAGAAATCGTGGAAAAACAGAGAATTAGAATTGAATTAATAGAAGAAGTTGTTGAGAAATCAAAAATGGAAGTACCCGACGAACTAGTTGAAAAAGAACTGGAAAACATGGTTAATGAATTTAAAATGAATATTAATCAATTTGGAATAGATTTTGAAACTTATTTAACGCAGATTAAAGCAACGGCTGATGAATTGAAAAAAGGATGGAAGGAACAAGCAGAAAAGAGAGTAAAAATCGGATTATGTATTAAAGCGATTGCTGACAAAGAAAAAATCATCCCTTCTACGCAGGAAATTGAGGAAAGAATGAATCAGGAATTAACGCGTTATAATGTTAAGGTCCCGCCGTCGGGCGGGATCCCGCCAGAGGGCGGGAATATTGATTTGGTGGTTTTTAAAGAGTATACTGAGAATATATTAATAAACGAAAAAGTCTTCGAGCTTTTGGAGCGCGAAGCGAAAATTATATGAATTTAATACCAACAGTTATTGAAAAATCGCAATATGGAGAAAGAGCTTATGATATTTACTCTCGTTTGTTAAAAGACAGGATAATTTTTTTAGGTGGCCCGATTGATGATATTGTAGCAAATTCAGTGATTGCGCAATTATTGTTTTTAGAAAATCAGGACCCTAAAAAGGATATTATAATTTACATTAATAGCCCAGGAGGAGGCGTGACTTCAACTATGGCGATTTACGACACAATGCAATTCGTAAAATCGGATATTTCAACGGTTTGTATAGGCATGGCTGCTTCTGGCGCAGCAGTAATTCTGGCAGCAGGCGCAAAGGGAAAGAGAATGGCTTTGCCTAATTCCGAAGTAATGATTCATCAGGTTATGGGCGAGGCAGGCGGTCAGGCGAGCGATATTGAAATTTCCGCAAAACATATTTTGAAGATCAAGCAGAAATTAAATAAAATTTTGGCCAAGCATACTGGCCAAAAAACAGATAAAGTGGAAAAAGACAGCGACCGCGACTATTATATGTCTGCTGAAGAAGCAAAAAATTACGGATTAATTGACGCGATTATTGATAAGAGGAAATAAGAATTTCCAGTAAGTTTGCGCCGGTCATTTCGGGGGGCTGGGGAACATGCATTAAAGCGAGAATTGTCGGAGCAATATCCTGCAGCATTCCGCACGGAGTCTCAAATGAGAATTTGGGGCTCTTTTCGTTTACCTTGAACTCTGTTCCAATTAAATAAAACGGCACTGGATTTAAAGTATGTTCGGTTTTTACTTCGCCGGTGCGCAGATTTACCATTTGTTCGATATTGCCATGGTCAGCAGTGATAATTAATATGCAGTTCCCTTTTTCAGCCAAATCCATGACTGGTTTTAATGCGCTATCAACATATTCAGCAGCCTTAATAGCTGCATCCAGATTGCCCGTGTGTCCCATCATGTCGGCATTAGCATAATTAGCCACAATTAAATCGTAATTTCCTTTCAGGCCTTCCAATATCGTTTTGGTGATTTCCTCTGCTTGCATTTCCGGGTTTTCTTCATAATGAGAAACAATTTTAGAAGGAATAAGTTTTCTGGTTTCGTTCGGATACGGTTCTTCCTTGCCACAGTTAAAAAAATAAGTAACATGAGCGTATTTTTCTGTTTCAGCAATTTTCAAAACCTTTTTATTATTTGCATTGAGAACTTCTAAAAGGTGATTCTTGATTTTTGTCGGCGGATATGCTACTTCGGCATTAAAATATTTGTCATATTCAATCATTGTGCAGAGAAACAGATTATTTATTCGTGTTCTTTTGAATTTATTAAAATTTTCCTTAGCAAATGCTCCAGTCAGTTGTTTAGCGCTGTCTTCTCTGAAATCCCAGAAAATAATCGCATCATTATCCGAAATTGTTCCGATCGGCTTTTGATTTTCGTCAACAATAACAATTGGTTTTATATAAGTATCAATAATATCCTGGTCATAATATTCTCGTAGTGTTTTGATTAAATCTTGGGTTTTTTCGCCAATGCCTTGAGCAATAAGGTTGTAAGCAGCTTCAGTTCTGTCCCAGTTATTGTTTCTGTCCATGCCATAATATCTGCCGATAACCGAGGCGATTTTCCAATTAGGATTTTTAAATTTTTCCATTAGTGTCGATATAACTTTTGCCCCTTCTTTTATCGGCGCATCTTTACCATCCGTGAAAAGATGCAGTCGCAAATTTGCAATATCATTTTGCTTGGCTAGTTCCAGCAATCCATAAACATGTTCTAAGTATGAATGGACATTGCCACTTGAAATTAATCCTACTAAATGTAGGACAGAATTATTTTTTTTGACGTGCTTGATTGTGTTTAGAAGCTTCTGATTCTTAAAAAATTTTCCGTCTTTAATTTCCATTAAAATTCTGGGAAGATATTGGTAAACAATTCTCCCACTGCCGATAATGAGATGGCCAACTTCTGAATTACCAGCTTCTTTCCATGGTAGGCCGGCAGCTATGGCAGATGACTGCAATGAGCAATAAGGATAATTCTCCTCTATTTTTTTAAGATTAGGGATTTTTGCCATAGAAATGGCATTTGTAAGACTGGGGGCATTAATCCCCCATCCGTCAAGAATAGTGAGAATTATTGGTTTCATTAATATAATTTTAACACAAGTAGCGATTTTGACAAAACATATTTATTCTGATAAGCTTTAAAAGTAATTAAGTAACTTAAATTTATGGTAATAGGACTGACTCCGTTTATAGTTGCAACGGTTGCTTTAATTTTCGGGTCGATTTTAGGTTATTTGGCTCGCCAATCCATTGCTAAAAGACAAGCCAATACTGCTGAATCGAGAATAGAAAAACTAGTCAATGAAGCAAAAGCGCAGGCTCAAGAGATAATCTTAAAAGCTAAAGACAAGGCCGTTAAGGCGCTGGATGAAATAAAAAGAGAGGAAACCAAAAGACAGGAAGAATATAGAAGAATCCAAATAAGATTGGACAAGAAAGAAGAGATGCTGGATGTTAAAGACAGAAAACTGGAGAATGAAGAAAAAGAATTTCAGGAAAAAGTCGAAAAAGTCAGAAACATTAAAATCGAACTAGAAACATTAAAACAACAAGAGATAGAAATATTAGAAAAAATATCAAAACTTTCTGAAGCAGAAGCGAAACAACAGATTTTAAAATCAGTTGAAGAGCAGAACAAAGAAGAGATTTTCGCTAAAATCCAGAAACTTGAAAAATCAGGTAAGGAAGAATTAGAAAAGAGAGCCAATAATATAATGGTTACTGTACTACAGAGGTATGCTTCTTCGCAAGCAGCAGAAGCAACGACCACAATCGTCAGTTTGCCTAATAACGAAATTAAGGGAAAGATTATCGGTAGAGAAGGAAGAAATATTAAAACACTGGAAAGATTGACTGGCGTTGAAGTGATTATTGATGATACGCCAGAAACCCTGATTATTTCTGGATTTGATCCCACTCGCAGGCAGATTGCCAAAACCGCTCTAGAGAAATTAATGGCTGATGGAAGAATCCAGCCAGCTAGGATTGAAGAGATGGTTGATAAAGCGAAGACAGAAATAGAATCCAAAATCAAAGAAGCGGGAGAAGCAGCTGTTTATGATGTTGGCATTGTCGGGCTTGACCCACGTTTGGTAAATCTTTTAGGTAAGCTGACTTTCAGAACTAGTTTCGGGCAGAATGTTTTATTGCATTCAATCGAAGCTGCTCACTTGTCTGGAATGCTGGCTTCTGAATTAGGCGCAGACCCGATTATCTGCAAAAAAGGAGCTTTACTTCATGATATCGGCAAAGCGATTGACCACGAAGTTCAGGGTTCTCATGTAGATATTGGCATAAGAATATTGGAAAAATTCAATATTGATAAGAAGATAATTGATGCAATGAAGTCGCATCATGGAGATTATCCGTTTGAAAGTATTGAGGCATCAATTGTTCAGGCAGCAGAAGCGATTTCAGCTGCCAGGCCGGGAGCAAGAAAAGAGAATCTTGAAAATTATCTAAAGAGATTAGAAGAATTGGAAAAAATTGCCACTGGATTTGAAGGCGTTGAAAAAGTTTATGCTATTCAAGCAGGCAGAGAAATCAGAATATTCGTTAATCCGGGTAAAATTGATGATTTAAAGGCCTATAAATTAGCCAAAGACATTGCTTCTGAAATTGAAAAAGAATTAAAATACCCAGGAGAAATTAAAGTAACCGTGATTAGAGAAATGCGTATTATTGAATACGCCCGTTAGTTGGTTGCCCTTATTGCTTAGGAAAAGAGCGAACTTTTCGAGCGAATAAGGTTTAATTAAAAAATAAACCCCGCATCTGCGGGGTTTATTTTTGAAAAGCGGGTAAGGGGAGTCGAACCCCTCTCAACAGCTTGGAAAGCTGTGGTAATACCGATATACGATACCCGCGTCGGGCTGCCGAGACTCGAACTCGGACTAAATCCTCCCAAAGGACTCGTGCTGCCATTACACCACAGCCCGGCAAACCTGATTTACTCTATTAATATTTTTTAGTATATCTTTTTTGCTTTTTTTAGTCAAATCGTGTATGATGACTATATATTTATCATTAGCTGAAAATTTATGAAAAAATATCTATTTTTAGGTTTAATAATTACTTCTTTGATAATACCAACAATTGTTTCAGCAGGAGATTTAAAAGGACCGCTTGTGCCATGTGGAACCAGCACAACAGAGCCTTGCACCTTTTGTCATCTTTTTGTATTGGCGCAGACCATAATTGATTTTATTACAACCGGAATTTTCATTTTAGCAGTGCTTTTTATAGTTATCGGTGGATTAATTATTTTATTTGCTGGAGCAGTGCCAAGCAATCTTGAGTTGGGGAAGAAAATAATTACCAATGCAGTTATTGGCGTGGTTATTGCTTTGCTTGCCTGGACAGTGATTAATATGATTTTTAATACATTAATCAGTACTGATGAAAATAAATTCCCTGCGCCGTGGAATGATATTAAATGCCAGGGAGGCGAGGTAACTCCTCCCACAGGGAAAAATCTTTATTGTCATATTATTCAAAACGAAGGAGATGCAGCTAAAATGGTTGAGTATTATTTTTCTGAGATTTTTTGTCAAACAGAATGTGATAGTGAACATTGTGCGGGGAATCCTCCCTTAAAAAATTGTTTTAAATGGTGTTGTCTTGATAAAGATAAGAGTGGACTGGATTTTGCTTGCGAAGGAGGATCTCCTACTGGACAATGGTGTCAACGTCTAGCTCCAAGCGGATCCGATATATGGAAGCTCGGCAACATAAGCCCAAAACAAAAAGGAGATGCTTCGTTTGCATTAACATCTTTTATAAATTGTATGTACGGAAAAATACCAGGATTAATAATTACCTCTATATCTGAAGACGCATTGTGTGTAAATCCTTCTTGTGACACGACTAAAGAAAAATGCGGAGCACACGTAATTAATTCTTGCCACTATGGAGGCAGTGGGTGCACAGGTTCTTCTTACGCTGTTGATTTTGCTACTAATATTCAGTGTTCGGATATTAAAACAGCAGCTTCATATTGTAATCCGAAAGCCTGGATAAATTGGGAAAATAATCATACACATGTAAGTGTTGATAATTCATGGTGTCTATGCGCTGAAAAAGGAACAGGTAATCCTTGTCCATAATTAATTAAGCCCCCATAGCTCAATGGATAGAGCACTTGCCTTCTAAGCAGGTGATGTAGGTCCGATTCCTACTGGGGGTACCACTTAGGGCGACCGAAAGGCGTCCAAAAAAGCACGAAATCTTTCGATTTCATGCTTTTTATTTTCCCTAATTTTCCAGAGACAATTCTTTGTTTTTCAGCACCAATTTGCTTTTAAGACAGCATAGCAATTCTCGTTTTTCAAATACCGTTCCTTCTTTAAGTATATACTTTGCGTAATTCCTGATATCTATATCTTTGTTTCTTTTCTGTTCTTCGTTTATGCCAAGCACGCTGAGTCTGAATTTATGATATCTTTCTACTTCTTTTTCTATCTTTTCTTTCATCCCGATTCTATCTAAATCAATTTTATCAATAATATTCAACACTTGATTCAGCAGCTCTTCTTCTTTTACATACCCGCATTTACAATTTATATCCCTAACCTTTGTGCAGCCGTAGTATACATGTCGGTTAGTGCCACCGTCTTTCAGTTTCTTGAATTTTTCGTTTGCGGTGATTCCTGATCCGCACAATCCGCATTTTATTAGTTTGGTAAATACAAATTCTTTATCCTGGGATTTCATAATGGTGCTTCTTTCGATTTGCTGTTGTACCCGATCAAATATTTCTTTATTGATAAGAGGGGTATGCCGACCAGTATACCACTTGCCGCTATTTCTTGGATGCTCGAAGATACCGCAATAGAAAGGATTCTTCAGTATTATGTAGACATTAGCCAAAGAAAGATATTTGCCATTTTTAGTCTTAAAACTAATCTCATCCTTGAGCCAACGATATAGATTTCTGCCACTCCGTTGGTCATTAGCAACTTTTTCGAACATCTGACGGATGATATGGGCTCGTTTCGGGTCAATGATTACCTGCCCTTTTCTATCAGTTCGTTTTTCATTCAAGTATCCAGTGGGAGCCATGGCTGGCCATAATCCCATTTCGCATTTAGCCCTTAATCCTCGTTTTACGTTGATTCCCTTGTTATCGTTTTCAAGTTTTGCTTGGCTACCGAGAATCATTAGTAAAAACTTTTCATTGGGAGAATTGGTAAATTTTTGAGCAAAGGTTCTAATTTCAGAAAGTTTGTTTTGATCCATTAAATCTACAATTTTTCCCAAGTCTCCGGCATTTCTGCTTAATCTATCCGGCGCCCAAGTAATGACAGCGTTGAATTTTCCTTCCTGTATTTCCTGAATCATCTGGTTGAATACAGCTCTTTGTCCGGTTGCTTTAGCCGAATGACTTTCCTGTTTAATATCAGATACATTCAGATTTTCTTTTTTAGCGAGTTCAAGCATTTCTTTAATCTGCGAATCGATGGAAAGTATTTGTTGTTCTTCTGATTCAGTTGATTTTCGTGCATACAGACAATATTGAAGAGGGGTTAATAGAGTTGGTTGTGTAATTATTTGTTCCATATTTTTAAGATTGATTAACCTTATTATCGACCTTTCAAGGACAAGGATGTCGCAATTATGCTATTAAGTCCAGGCTTTAGCGAGTAGGTAAGAAGTTGATAACTTATGCTTTACACGAGCATTAAAAGAAGCTATGGTTTAGTGGACTTTAAGAGTCAAAGACGCTATAATTTAATTAACAATTGAATAAGTAGCCTAAACTCATAGATTTTTATGGGCATGGCAAAAAAGTCAGGTAATGCACAAAGAACCCATCATGGGGTCGCATTACCTGCCATATAGGGAAACCTGTATGAGTGGCTTCGGCCACTACCCGTGGTGGGCTTTTTGTTTCACATGGGTTAAGCCATGAAAAATTATGAGGAAAGCAAATTCTAAAATTATGCCGAGAAGTTCTAATCACGAAAAAATTACTGGAAATTTTTGCGAATACTTAGTATTATATCTGCTATCTTTGAATGGTTTTGAATGCGTAAGAGCAGATCATATTGGGATTGATATTATTGCAAGAGATCCCGGCACAAAAGAAATTATGGGCATATCCGTGAAGGGTCGAAGCAGGACTCCTAAGACGAGAGAGGACACTATTATGATTAGTAAAGACAATTTAGAAAAGGCATCTAAGTCTTGTAAAGATTTTAAGTGCCATCCATATTTTGCAATAGCTGCAGATATCGTAGATAGACTGGTTGTTTTTCTTCTTCCTCTTAAGGAGTTTAAAGGGTTGTCTCTTAAAGGAAAAACTTGTCAGTGGAAAATGACCGAAGAAAATATTAGAGAATATTATAAAAATCCTAGAATCAAGAAATTTGAACCTTGGTTAATAAAAAATTAATAAAAATATGAGAGAAAAAATAAAAAAATTATTTGATATTAAGTATATCCTAATTTATTGGGCAGTAATTCTAATTATTTATGGAATTTTGCTCGCCCTGACAAGAAAATATGAACTTCTCTCGGCTTTTTATCATTTGGCTTTACTTATTTTTCCCTTAATTCTTATTCTTTCTAAAAAGGAAACCCTTGGAAACTTGGGATTTAAAAAGGGAAATATTCAACAAGGAATCGCATTTTTAATTGTTATTTTAGTTGTTATGATTGGCGGAACATACCTTCGTGCCCTTCTGTCTTATAAGCACGTAAGTTTGGTTTTTGATTTTTCTTTTCCATTTCTCGCAACGATATTTTTAGCACCAATATCCGAGGAAATATTCCATAGAGGTCTTTTACAAACCAAGCTTGAGAAAATATTTGATGAAACCTATGAAATAGTCTTTCCAGCTATTTTATTTGCTTTGATACATGTTCCAAAGTTATTATTTGCCAAAGAATTTGTTTCACCTTCCGCGTCATCAGCTTCAATCTTTCCGGGTCTCATCGTGAGCTTATTTGTATTGTTTGTTTTGGGAATGCTATTCGGATATATTTACCAAAAAACAAAATCAATCTATTATACTATTGGGACACATTTTCTTTATAATTTAATTCTGGTAATCTTTATATATTAAATATATGAAAAATCAAAAGAAGTTATTGGTAATTTTTTTGGCCATTGCGATATTTGCTATTTTGATTGTGGTAGGTGGTTATTTTTACACCCAGATGAAGACTTATCAGGCCAGGCAATCTGAAATAGACCTATTACAGGCCCAAATTAAAACACTGGAACATATCAATCAGGAATTAGAGCAGTCTAAATAAATCACTTGGTAATTTTTATTGGGTTTCGTCGGGAAATAACCCCTCGTAAGGATTTTCATCTCCTGCAGCTATTCTTATTTCTACTATCCTTTTTTGCACTAGGGTCAATGGCCTTGGTGTTTTATTATCTCTTAGGGTTTGTAAGAAATAACGTAAATCGTCGGCCGCATGAGATTCTCCGTTCATATCAACATCATCGAGATTAATTTTGTCATGAATAAGTGCGGGAATTGTTCTAATCATACTTACACAATTGTTGAAGATTTTTAGTTTTGGTTCGGTCCTTTCATCCCAACGTAGGTATCGGTGAACAGTATCCCAGCCCATGACCCGGCTTTTACTTGATGGAATATTCAGTGAAACCCCGTTGCGGAAATAGACTTCGGCTGTAGTTTCTGGTAGGCCAAGTTTAGAATCAGCAGAACTATCGTATACGGTATATTTATATTCTTCACCCTCGCTTAGTTCGTTGATTCTTTTAGCGTGCTGATCAGAGTCTAAACCAGTTGCGTAATGTTCTCTGTATACCCAGACGTTACCACCATGGTCTAAGGCGTACCAATGGCAGGAAGTAATGCCAGATCTCCCGCTTACGTCAATAGACCTAAAGCGAAACCAAGAATCGGGAATTGAAAATGGTTCAACCACATGTTTTTCTTTATCCCATTCGCTGAAATATTGCCCTTCAAAAATATCCCAATTACCTTTTAAATAAGCGTTTCTCTTTTTTTCGTCAGGTATGCTTTGTATCTGTAATAGATAAGATGGGTCAATATATGAATTATCTTTAAGTAGAGCAGGGATATAAACAAATTGGTTTGGTTCTTTTTCATTTGAATAATGTACCCCGTCAATCCATCTTTTTTTGACCCATTCGTGTCCAATTCCGCCAGGATTACTAGCAGTTATAAACCGAGTATCTTCTATCCCCGGCCAACGAAGTCGCGTACGTAAAACATCAAATACTTCTTCTTTATTTCTTGTAAGTTCGTCAATAGCAATAACAGCAAATTCTGATGATTGGTATTTTGAAACATCATCAAGATTTCTGAAAGCAAGTGTGCCTCCGCCCCATCTTTCTTTTAAGATAAAGTTGTGCTCACTTAGATTATAGTCTCCAAGCCAACTAGGGAATTCAAATCTTACCTTTGAAAGGTGTCTATCATTTAGAGAAGGGTAATCTTCACAGAATAATCCGACAATTACATGTTTTATTCCTCTAGCATTAAATGCTAAAAGCATACGGAGCAATTTCCAGCGGAGGAAATATGATTTTCCGCCACCCATAGCGCCTCCGAATAATACAAATCTATATTCTTTTACCGCTCTGCTGGCTTCTTTTTGTTTTGCCGTAAAATGGCACAGTTCATTGATTGTTATTTTATTTTGTTTACTAGTCTTCATATTTTTCCAAGATAATGACACTGGGAGTTGATAAATTTTCTCTTTCTTCAAGTTTACCCTTCTTCATATAATCAGGGTGGTGATTTTCCAGCCAGTATCTGATAGCAGAAGGGCTTTTTTCTTGAATTAGAGAAAGAAGTTGGAACTCGCTCATGTCATTTATTAATAATTTTCCCTCTATGGTCGCTATATCAATTGCTTTTCGGAATTCATCGTCTTCTTCTTGCCAGCGGTAAAAAGTAGCCCGGCTTACGCTAACTCTTTCGCATGCCACTTTTATAATGGGGGCTTTTTTTAGTTGTTCAAGCAATATCCCTTTTTGTTTTTCCTGACGTTCGTCAATTTTTTTTGCTTTATTTTTCATAGTTTTTTTTAGCCTTTAGGCCTGTTAATTTTTCCCATCGATGTTTTATTACCTCGCAGTACACCGGCGATTTTTCCATTAGGTAACATCTTCGTTGCATTTTTTCTGCAGCGATAAGTGTCGACCCACTTCCGCCGAATGGCTCAACGATTAAATCATCCCTTTTAGTTAAAACCTTTATATAGGGAATGAGAATTTCTAATGGTTTTGTGCCGAATATTATTCCTTGGCCAGATGATTTTTCGTCAGCAGTTCTGAATTCAATAAAATCGGTTGGACAGATTTTCTTTCCTTTTGTGTAATTCTCAAAGTGTGGCTTCCCGGAAGTAGCATAAAGCGCAGCTCCATACTCATTATCTAATAATTCATCTTCTGCTTCTAAATTAAGATTTGATTTACCAGAAGATCCAAGAAGCGCTATATCGTATTTATTGAAGAATTTATATCGCGCTGCGAATCCTTGGACCCTATTAGGGGTATGCCAGATAATTAGGTTTCTAATCTTCCAATATTTAGACATTTCTTGCCACATTAGAGGTAAATTTTTCCAATTTTCAAAAGAGATTATAGTAAAATCTTCTTTTTGAATTCTATTTATGTTCGCCATCCATTTGGTCATGAAGTCGGGAGGAAGAGATTCGGTTTCTAAATATCTTCTGTCTCTCTTGTAGCCGAATCCTTCTGTTGCCTTGCCTTTCTTTTTCTTGCCGTGTAAATAATCGAGCAAATAGGGTTCGTCCGTGAAACACATCGTGGCTTTTTCGCCATTCATCAGTTTTAGAATATCTGCTTCAATAGTTGAATCCCCGCACATTAGTTTATGATTTCCTAATTGCCATATATCTCTTTTTTGAATTTCAATCTTTGAAATGTTTAATTTTTTGAGCTCTTTTTTCAGATCGAACATTTCTGGATTTTCATCAATGCCAAAAACTTCATCAAGCTCTTCGCTTGAAAATCCAACATCTTTGAGGAAGGTTTCGTCAAAATTTGCTAATAAATTCCAGTCGAATTCGCCAGTGTTTTTATTTAGCCTAATGTTTAATTCTTTTTCTTTCTCAATATCAGAAATATTAAGATAAACAATCGGTACTTCTTTAAACCCTAAATCTTTTGCGATTTTCAATCTGAAATGTCCACCAATAACCACGTTTTTTCTGTTGGATGCGGAATTGCAAATTATTGGGTCAACCATCCCAAATTTCTCGACACTTTCTTTTAATTGATTAATAGCTGACTCTGACCATTTTCTCGGATTATAATCCGAGGGTTTAAGTTCCTTAATCGGAACTTGATGTATTTTAAGTTTTACGTCTTGCATAATTTTTATTAATTAATTATTACATCTCCCGATAAAATATCGTCTGGCTCATTGATTTTCAGATAGGGTAAAAGTCGACCTGATTAATAATCTTTTGTATAAAACGAAAAACTATCCAAAACACAGAATGCCGACAAAAAATTATCGGATTTTTATTTCTGTATTCTAGATAGTTCTTTTAAGGTATTTTTACTCCAAACCACTGGAGAGCTGTATCTAGACTGGGAAACGTTACCCTTTTAGAATTTATTTTACTTCCCTTGTTTTATTTGCAGGAAGATTGCAACAAGAAGTTGGGTCTTCTTTACGTTCCCAGACAGTGTTAAAATTTTAAGGTCTAATTTTATTATATTCTCATAATTTATAATGTCAAGCCCTTGCCCTGAAATTGGGAATTTTAAGTTTACTCAGGGGTCAAAATGTGGTAGGATGAAGGAGAATTAGGATAAACTTATGAATAAAAAAGAAGTAATAATATGAGCAATTTTATCACAAATAGTGGCGCAGAAAATTTAAAAAAACGTTTAATAGAACTTATAAATAAAAGTGACGAATTAAAATTTTTAGTTGGTTTTTTTTATTTTTCCGGAATCAGAGAACTATATCAGGGATTGAAAGACAATCCGAATGTAAAAATTAAAGTTCTTGTTGGTCTTAATGTGGATAAGTCAAATTATGGTCTTTTGGAGTACGGCGATCCAGAAAAACAACTTTCTGACGAGGAGCGTTGTTATAAGTTTTTTGAATCCATAAAGAAATCTCTAAACACTGAGAATTTTGATAAAAAGGATTTTTATGAACAAGTGAAATATTTTATTAAACTCATTCGTGAAGATAAACTAATTATCAGAAAAACATACAATCCAAACCACGCTAAAGTCTATATTTTCAAACTCCAAGAAGAACAAGTAAAAAATAAACTATTTATTACCGGAAGTAGCAATTTAACTAATTCTGGACTTTCTACGCAAGAAGAATTTAATGTAGAGATCAGTGATTATGGTTTCGAAGATACTGAAAGATACTTTGATTCACTTTGGGAAGAAGCAATTAAAATTACAGAAAACGACGTTACAAAAAAGAAGTTATTAGAAGTTATTGAAAACGAAACTCTTGTAAAAGAAATTACTCCGTTTGAGGCATTTGTGTTAGTACTTCAGGCCTACCTTGGTTCTTTTGAGCAAAAAGAAATCGGAGAATCTCTTATTAAAACATTAGAGGATAATGGATATATTCCTTATCGTTATCAATTAGATGCCGTTAGACAAGCTCTTGCGATTATAGAAAAGGATAATGGTGTGATTATTGCTGATGTCGTGGGGTTGGGGAAAACAATTGTTGCTTGCGCGGTTGCTAAAGAGTTGAAAAAGCGAGGCGTTGTAATTTGTCCACCAGGATTGATTGGCGATAAAAATAAAAACTCTGGTTGGAAAAAATATGCCGAAGAATTTGGCATGACGAATTGGGAAGTACGCTCACTGGGGGATTTAGAAAATATTGCCGAATTCGTTCAAAAGACAAAAGATATTGAAGTTATCATTATTGATGAAGCACACAGATTCAGAAATCAAGACACAAAGGATTATGAATATCTGAAAAATATTTGTCGAGATAAGATAGTGATTTTGCTAACGGCTACTCCATTCAACAATAGGCCGGGAGACATTCTTTCTTTGCTTAAACTTTTTATTACCCCCAAAAAGTCCTCAATTACTTTGGAAAATAACCTGGTTGAAAGATTTAAGGCATTTAAGGGAATGTTTGATCGACTGGGTTACATTAAAAAATATTGGAATTCCACAGAAGAAGGCAAAAGAAAAAAGGCTTTAGCGTATTATGAAGGACTATTCGAAGAGAAAAATATAAATCTTGATAAAATAAAGCAAAGGTCAAAATATTTAGCAAAACAAATAAGAGATGTAATTGAGCCGGTAACAATACGACGCAACCGCTTAGACTTGCAGAATAATCCATATTATAAGGACGAGGTAAGAAATTTATCGAAAGTTGCCAACCCAAAAGAATGGTTTTTCGAATTGACTAAGGCACAATCTGACTTTTATGACAAAATTATTAGCGTATATTTTGGTGATCCGGAGGACGGTGGTCAGTTTAAGGGAGCAATTTATCGTCCATTTGAATATGAAGTAGAAAAAGAAAAGATAAAAAACGAGAAATTGACAGAAAAAGAAAACTTTCAATTGGTGCAACAGCGCAACTTGTATGATTTTATGCGTCGTTTAATGGTCAAACGATTTGAAAGCTCGTTTGGTTCATTTAGACAAAGTATTAAAAACTTTAAAAAAATCACTGTAACTGCGCAGGAATTTATAAATAAAACGGGTAAATATATCCTGGATAGAGATTTGATGGACGATATTTATCACAAAGAGCCCGAAGAAATTGAAAACTATCTTAATGAATATTCAGAAAAGATTAAAAATGGTGAATATCCCAAAAATCACAAAATTTATATATTGAATGATTTTAAATACAAAAACGAATTCATCACCCATATTGAGGCGGACTTGGAACTTTTTGACAAAATTTTGAAAGACTTGGAAGAATTGGATCTTGTCAAAAATGATCCCAAGACAGATTGTTTGCTCAATAATTTAGAGGCAGTTTTAAAGGAGAAACCAAACAGAGGAGATCCCAAAAGGAAAATAATTGTTTTTTCTGAATATCTTGATACTGTTAAATATCTTGAGCCAATTCTAAAAAAACATTTTGGTGAACGTCTACTCGTTGTAGCTGGCGATTTATCTACGCAAAAAATATTTTCTATCAATAAAAATTTTGACGCATCCTACGATAGCCAAGAAAACGAATTTGATGTTTTATTGTCTACTGACAAAATTTCTGAAGGGTTTAATTTTAATCGTGCTGGCATGGTGGTCAATTATGATATTCCGTGGAATCCGGTACGAGTAATTCAACGCGTTGGTCGTATCAATCGTATCAGTAAAAAAGTTTTTGAAGAGCTTTATATTGTAAATTTTTTCCCCACCGAAAAAGGTGCGGAGTTGGTTAAATCAAGAGAAATTGCTTCAAACAAGATGTTTCTTATTCACAATACCTTGGGCGAAGATGCTAAGATTTTTGATATTGATGAAGAGCCAACGCCAGCCGGACTTTATGAAAAGGTTCAGCAAAACCCGGACAAACTGGAAGAAGAAAGTTTTTATACCAAAGCATTAACTATTTATGAAAAAATTAAAAAGGAGGAGCCAGAACTTATTGAGGCACTGAAAAAATATCCGCCAAGAATTAAAGTCGCAAAAAAATATAGCGAAAATGAACTTCTGGTTTTCTTAAAAAAAGGCCGACTATATGTTCATGGTGTCAAATACAGTGAAGACGGGAAAGACCAAATTTCTCCAACCACTTTTGAAGATGTGTTTCACAACATTATTTGTGAGAAAGAAGAAAAATCATTGAACTTCTCCGATCGAGCATGGGATGCATACGAAAATGTTAAAAATTTTAAAGAATATCGCGTAAGTCCAATTAGTGAGCAGAGCTTGGAACAAAAAGCAATTATAAATCTAAAATCCTTAATAAATACTGTTCAGCATGAAGATGTAATGCCCCATAAAGATTTCTTACGGATATTGCTTGAAGACATTATTGATTATGGTACGCTTTCTG
>DATKZC010000019.1:0-5600 GCA_035528175.1 Minisyncoccota bacterium | reverse complement strand
CAGGCATTACCATTTCTGTTCCTTCTGCCAACGAAGTTACATCACCAGTAACATCGGTAGTACGGATATAAAACTGAGGCTTATATCCCTTAAAAAATGGGGTATGACGACCACCTTCTTCTTTGGATAAAATATAAACTTCGCCTTCAAATTCACTATGAGGAGTAACGCTACCTGGTTTGGCGATAACTTGTCCTCTTTCTGCGTCTTCTTTCTTTAATCCCCTTAAGAGAATTCCAGCATTATCACCTGCCATACCTTCATCTAATGACTTATTGAACATTTCAATACCCGTAATTACGGTTTTCTGAGTCGGCTTTATTCCAATAATTTCAACTTCTTCATTAATTTTAACAATTCCTCTTTCAATTTTTCCAGTAACCACAGTTCCGCGACCTCCAATCGAAAAGATGTCTTCAATCGGCATTAAAAATGGTTTATCGGTTTCTCGTTTTGGCTCTGGAATATATTCATCTAAAGCTTTAATAAGCTCAAAAATACATTTAGTATCTTCTGAATCCGGAGAGCTTGCCTCTAAGGCTTTTAAAGCTGAACCACGGATAAATGGAATTTTATCTCCAGGAAATTCATATTTAGTCAAAAGCTCTCTCACTTCTGCTTCAACTAAATCAATTAATTCGGGGTC
The DNA here is from genome assembly GCA_035528175.1 of Minisyncoccota bacterium. Lineage (GTDB taxonomy): Bacteria > Patescibacteriota > Minisyncoccia > RBG-13-40-8-A > RBG-13-40-8-A > JAHILA01. The sequence continues at coordinate 4,954 of DATKZC010000019.1, read as the reverse complement.
ATCAACCTGGTCAACTTTATTTAGAAATACGACAATTGCCGGTACACCGACCTGACGGGCTAAAAGAACGTGCTCTCTAGTCTGGGGCATTGGGCCGTCAGCCGCAGATACAACCAAAATAGCACCATCCATCTGAGCGGCGCCGGTAATCATGTTTTTAATGTAATCAGCATGACCAGGAGCATCAATATGGGCATAGTGTCTTTTCTCACTTTCGTACTCAACATGAGCCAAGGCAATAGTAATACCACGATCCCTTTCTTCTGGAGCATTATCAATCTCGCTAACTCCCTTTTTTTGGGCATTAAAACCTTTGGCACTCAATTGTTTAAGAATAGCAGCAGTTAAAGTAGTTTTCCCATGGTCAACGTGGCCAATTGTTCCTACATTAATGTGCGGTTTTGTTCGTTCAAATTTTTCTGCCATATTATTTTATTTTTGGCTGTGATGACAGAATACAAGAAATATACAATATTGCTTGGATACTGTTATTCACAAACTGTTAGTTATTATTTATTTATAATATAAAGTCTAATTGATTATTAATAATCGGTCAAGCTCTTATTTCTTTTTACCCTCAATAATCTCTTGTGCAACATTCCTCGGCACTTCTTCGTAGCAACTAAATTCCATAGTAAAGCTTCCCCTACCTTGAGTCATTGACCTTAATTTGGTTGCATAGCCGAACATTTCGGCCAAAGAAACCTTGACATCAATCACCTTCATATTCAAACGGTCGTCTATGTTTTCAATTCTTGCCCGCTTGCTATTTAAATCTCCGGTAATATCGCCCAAAAAGTCCTGAGGAATAATTACTTCCACATTCATTATCGGCTCAAGTAGAATCAAATCAGCCCTTTTAACTGCTGCCTGCAAGGCAAAAGAACTGGCCATCTTAAATGCTGCTTCAGAAGAATCAACTTCATGGTATGAACCGTCATACAAAGTCACCTTAGCATCAACAAGTGGATATCCTGCCAAAACGCCCCTATCCATTGCTTCTTTTGCTCCTTTTTTAATAGCCGGAATATATTCTGAAGGAATAATCCCACCCCTAATCTCATTAAGAAATTCAAATCCCTTGCCTCTTTCCAATGGCTCTACCTTTAACCAAACATGTCCATATTGACCGCGGCCACCTGACTGGCGAATATACTTCCCTTCTGCTTCAGCTGTTTTCTTTATTGTTTCTTTGTAAGCGACTTGCGGCCTGCCGACATTTGCTTCAACTTTGAATTCACGCTTCATTCTGTCAACGATAATTTCTAAATGCAGTTCTCCCATTCCGGAAATAATTGTCTGACCGGTTTCTTCGTCGCCTCTGATTTTAAATGTCGGGTCTTCATCAGCCAATCTTTTTAAGGCCATGCCCATTTTTTCTTGGTCAGCCTTGGTTTTTGGTTCAATTGCAATATAAATAACTGGATCAGGAAAAGTAATTTTTTCCAGAACAATCGGATGGTCCGGGTCACATAATGTATCTCCAGTAGTCGTATCTTTTAATCCAACAGCCGCGCCAATCTCACCGCTAAAAATTTCCTTTACTTCTTCCCTCTGGTTGGCATGCATTCTTAAAATACGGCCGATTCTTTCTTTACTGTTATTCGAAGAATTTAAAACATAAGAACCAGCTTGTAATTTTCCTGAATAAACCCTAAAAAATGTCAATGAACCGACAAAAGGATCAGTGGCTATTTTAAATGCCAAAGCGGAAAATGGTTCGTCATCCGATGCCTTTCTCGCTATTTTTTTTGTTTCATCTGTAATGTCGCTTCCCACTGTATCAGCAATGTCGGCTGGACTGGGCAAATAATTAATTATTGCATCCAATAGTGTTTCTACAATAACCCCCCTACCATCTCCACACATAATCGGAAAAATTTTTCCGACCAAAGTACTTTTTCTAATTCCGGTAACAAGTTCTTCTTCACTAATTTCTTTTCCTTCTAGGTATTTTCCCATTAACTCATCGTTTGATTCTGCAACCTTTTCTAGTAATTCCTGCCTGTATTTTTCGCAATCTGCTTTCATATTCTCCGGAATTTCTCCTTCGATTAATTCTTTATCATGATAATCATTATAAACGTAGGATTTCATTTTAATTAAATCGACAACGCCGCAGATATCTTTTTCAAAACCAACTGGCAACTGAATCGGAAGCGCATACAATGATAATCTTTCTCTGATTGATTTCAAACTCATATAAAAATCACCTCCGGTCTGGTTAATTTTATTAACAAAACAGATTCTTGGCACGCCGAATTTATCTGCTTGGTGCCACACTGTCTCAGACTGAGGCTCTACTCCCATTTTGCCATCAAAAATTACCACCGCGCCGTCCAAAACTCTTAATGATCTCTGAACTTCAACTGTAAAATCAATGTGGCCAGGAGTATCAATAATATTTATTCTATGTATATCTCCTATATATCTTTTAGGTTTCCAAAAACAAGTGGTTGCTGCGGCAGTGATAGTAATTCCTCGCTCCCTTTCCTGTTCCATCCAATCTAGCTGCGTATCCCCTTCATCAATTTTCCCAATTTTATGAGTTTTGCCGGTTAAATATAAAACACCCTCACTGACGGTGGTTTTCCCCGCGTCAATGTGGGCGATAATTCCTATATTTCTATTCTTTTCTATTAAGTATTCTCTTGCCATATATTTACCATGCAAAATGAGCAAAAGCGCGATTAGCCTCTGCCACTCGATGAGTGCCTTCTTTCTTTTTAACTGCTTCGCCTGTGTTATTAAAAGCATCCGCCAGTTCTTTAGCTAATTTATTAGCCATTGCTTTGCCCTTGCCTTTTCTTGCTGCATTAATAATCCAGCGCATTGCTAATGCCTCTTTCCTTTTGCCTTTCACTTCATAAGGAACTTGATAATTAGCTCCTCCCACTCTTCTTGATTTAACTTCTAATAATGGTGAGGTATTTTTCATGGCTTGTTCCAGAATCTCTAAAGGAGAAGTTCCCTGCCTGCCGGCAGGCAGGTCTTTTTTTAAGCTCTTTGCCGCTTCCCCTAAAGCAGAATAAAAAATATTCTGGGAAATGGATTTTTTCCCTCCCTTCATCAAATTATTGATAAATTTAGAAACCAAAACACTATTATATTTTGGATCTGGATTTAATTCAGTTGTTGGTATTCTTTTTCTGCGCATAATTATGCTACTGGTTCAGTTGTTTTTTTGGCGCCAGAACTTTTTTTAGCTCCGTATTTAGACCTTTGCTGTCTTCTTCCTTCCACTCCGGTTGTGTCCAGTATTCCTCTAACAATATGATATCTGATACCCGGCAAATCTTTAACCCTTCCGCCACGGATTACAACCACAGAGTGTTCTTGTAAATTATGGCCTTCTCCGGGAATGTAGGCAGTAACTTCCATTCCATTGGTTAATCTAACCCTAGCAACCTTTCTTAAAGCTGAATTCGGCTTTTTTGGCGTTGTTGTAAACACTTTTAAACAAACCCCTCTTTTAAATGGAGAAAAACTTTTAATCGGGCGGTTCTTTTTAATATTAAAACCACGCCTCAAAGCCGGCGTTGTTGTTTTTGACTTCAATGCTTTTCTTTGCCTTTTAATTAATTGATGAATTGTCGGCATAATATATGTTTCGTATACAAAAATAACCCTCTTTAATATTGAGTTATTCTAAGAATAACGTTAAAAAAATTTTATGTCAACCCCTGGGTCCCTACCCAACGAAAAGAGTGAAAATAAAGCCCGCAATATAGGGTAAAATTGTGATTGCGATGATTAAAGCAATAAATATCCCAAGAAATGACTTCCCAAGTTTTTCTTCCAGCTGCGGGAATTTATTCAATAACAGTTTCGAGCCGTCTAATGGCGGAACCGGAATTAGATTGAATAAAGCTAAGAAGATATTGATATATGCAATGAGTCCGAATGGCAAAGATAAAAATGGGAAAATAGAAAATCTTATAAATAATCCTAGAATTAAAGCAATTAAAAGATTGGATCCCGGTCCAGCTAAAGAAACCCAGATTATGCCGTGTTTCTGATTTTTAAAATTATAAGGATTAACTGGCACTGGTTTTGCCCAGCCAATAAAACTATTGGCAAAAAACAGCAGAAATAAAGGAATTATTACTGTTCCCATCATTTCCAAATGCGGAATCGGATTCAGGGTTAATCTCCCCTCATTTTTGGCTGTCGGGTCTCCAGAAACATAAGCTACCCAGGCATGAGAAAATTCGTGAATGATTGCGGAAAAAACAATCACTATATAAAGAAAAAGTTTTGATTCTATTGATGACATATTTGCCAAATTTTTAATTCTATGATAAGTTTAAATTCTATGAGTAGAACATGCTCCCTTTGCGGGAAAACATCTATTGTAAGAGTATCACGGAAAAAAAAGATGAGCAAATACAACCCAACATGCAAAAAAAGAAAATATCCAAATTTGCAATGGGTAGTTTTGAATAACGGAAAAAGGGTTAAAGCCTGTGCGAAATGCATTAAAAAAATAGCCAAAAATAAATAGCCCAAGGACGGGCCATAGGATAACGGCAGTCCGTACCCTTGGGGTGGGTATAGTAGCGGTTCAATTCCGCTTGGCCCGATAATTTGTCCCATTGCTTATAATTTCAAGGTCTCCGTTTTTTCCAGTTTGGAAAATTTGGAGATTTTTTAATCTTTCCAGAACTTCCTGATGAGGGTGGCCGTATTGATTATCTCTACCCATTTGAATTATTGCCATTATTGCATTCACTGCGTTTAAAAATTCTTCGCTCGAAGAAGTTTTACTCCCGTGGTGGGCAATTTTTAAAATATCGGATTTTAAATCAATTCTAGATTGAATCAATTTTTTCTCAACGCTTTTTTCAATATCTCCGGTAAAAAGCGCGTCGAAATTTTTATAAACTAGCTTAGAAACAATAGAATAATTGTTGGAATCCGATAATTCTTTATTATCCATATTTTCAAACGGATG
>DATKZC010000018.1:0-4967 GCA_035528175.1 Minisyncoccota bacterium | reverse complement strand
ATCTTTGCTTTGTCTATTATGCTTTTTCCGGGAATGATTGCTAAGTTTTTCTCAACTGCTTCCAACCCGACAATTGCAAAAATAGCGACATCAATCGGGAATATTTTCCAGGACCAGATTTTTTATGCTGTCGTTTATTTTATTTTAGTAGTAGTGTTTACTTTCTTTTATACTTCGGTTACTTTCGATCCGAAAGCGATTGCCGAAAACGTTCAGAAAAACGGTGGGTTTGTGCCTGGCATCAGACCGGGCGAGAATACTGCTGCATTTTTCTCACATGTTTTATATAAGATTACTTTTGTCGGGGCTTTGTTTTTAGGTCTTATTGCTGTTTTGCCGACGATAGTCCAAGGAGCTACTGGCCTTGCATCGATGACTATTGGAGGAACAGCGGTTTTAATCGTTGTTTCTGTAGTTTTGGAAACAATGAAGCAAGTTGAATCGCAATTAACAATGAGGGATTATGAAGGATTTTAAAAATTTTATTTTAATTGGACCGCCAGGATGTGGAAAAGGAACGCAGGCAAAACTTTTATTGAAACGTTTTAAAGGCGCTTATTATATTTCTACTGGTAGACTATTTAGGAAATTAACAAAACAGAAAACCGATGTTGGTGAAAGAATAAAATCAGTTGTTGAAAGTGGAGGACTGCCGTTTGATGATTTAGCCACCACTTTATGGATGTATGACATTGCCCAGAATCTTAAAAAAAATCATGGGATTGTTGCTGACGGATTCCCGAGAAGATTACAGGAAGCGAAAGACTTGGATGATTTTTTGAAGTTTTTAGATAGAAAGAAAAATACTAAATTTATTCTTATTAATATTTCTGAAAAAGAAGCATTAAAAAGATTGCCCAAAAGAAACAGAGCTGATGACGAAGCAAAAGATATTAAAAAACGCTTTATTTTATACAGAAAAAGAACTGTTCCCGCAATAAATTATTTGAAAAAACATTATAATTTGGTTTATATTAACGGCGAACAAACAAGAGAAAATGTTTTTAAAGATATTTTAAAAGTGATTAAATGATAAATTTATACACAAAAGAAGAAATTAAAATAATGAGGCAAGGCGGGAGGATTTTGGCGAAAATAATCAAAGAAATTGCCAAACACGCAAAACCCGGTATAACTACAAAAGAATTAGATAAGGTCGCTCAAGACCTTATTTTTTCTTATGGTGCAAAGCCGGCTTTTAAGGGTTTTAATAATTATCCGGCTGTTTTGTGCGCTTCTATAAACGAAGAAATAGTTCATGCAGTGCCGAGCAATAGAAAATTAAAACAAGGGGATTTATTGACTCTTGACTTGGGGATAAAATATAAAAATTATTGCACTGATATGGCTATAACTTTGTCGATTGGGAAAACAGACCAAAAATTTAAAAAATTAATTGCAGTAACAAAAAAATCTTTGGAAATTGCAATTAAACAATGTAAATCAGGCAAACATTTGGGCGATATTGGATGGGTAATACAGAATTATGTTGAAAAAAAAGGATTTAATGTTATTCGGGACTTGGTAGGGCACGGCATTGGCAAGAATGTCCATGAAGATCCGCAGATTTTGAATTATAGTCCCTCGACTGGACTCGGGATAAAACTTGAACCTGGTATGGTGCTTGCTATAGAGCCGATGATTATTATTGGCGACTGGGAAATAGAAAAAACCGAAGACGGATTCGGTTTTCGGTCCAAGGACCGTTCCATTTCCGCCCATTTTGAACACACTATAGCGATTACAAAGAAGGGAGCAAAAATACTCACAAAGTAAAAAATCCCCCACAATGCGGGGGATTTTTTGTTTCCGATAAATATGATATAATTTAATCATATGGAAAAAATATATTTATCTGTAGTGATACCTGCGTATAATGAGGAAAAAAGGATTGCGACCACGCTTTTAGACGTGGATAAGTATTTATCAAAACAGAATTATAGTTATGAAATTATTATTGTTGCCGACGGGTCAAAAGATAACACAACGCAAGTAGTAAACAAAATGGGGGAATTAATAAAAAATCTGCGTTTGATTAACAACAAAGAAAATCATGGCAAGGGTTGGGTGGTGAAGCAGGCGATGCTGGAGGCAAAGGGGGAATATAGATTATTTATGGATGCAGATAATTCAACATCCATTGACCATTTAGATGGATTTTGGCCATACATCAAAAAAGATTATGATATTGTAATTGGTTCGATAGAGATAAAAGGAGCAAAAATTAAAGAAACTGCTGCCTGGTATCGCCGATTACTGGGGAGATTTGCAAAATACATAATTCGAATCGTGGCTGGTCTTTGGGAAATTCATGATTCTCAACGAGGGTTTAAACTTTTTACCGATAAAGCGGTTGATCAAATTTTTCCCAAACAAACCCTTAATCACTGGGGGTTTGATTTTGAAATTTTAGCATTGGCAAAAAAAATAGGATTTAAAACAAAAGAATTGCCAGTGGATTGGAATAACCCGCCGGGAGCAGTTACTTTAATGAGTTATCTTAAAACTTTTTGGGAATTATTAAAAATTAAATGGAATTTTTTAACAGATAAATACAAGATAAATGAAAAGAAATAATCCTAAATATATATCTGAATTAAGGCAAGATTTAGTAAGCGGGGACTGGATGATTGTGGCAACCGGAAGGGCAAAAAGACCAAACAGTATTATCGGTGGCCGCAAAAAATTTGAGCAGAAAATTTCCGACTGTCCTTTTGAAAATCCGCAAATCACAGGTCACGGCGAACCGCTTTTAATTTATGGTAAGAAGAATAAATGGAGTTTACAGGTTATTAAAAACAAATTTCCAATTGTGGGTCGTGGTCAATGCCCAATATCTTACAGGGAAGGGCCATATACAGTAATGCGGGGAGTGGGTTTTCATGAAATTGTTATTACCCGCGACCATAAAAAACACCTGGCTTTGATGTCGATTGAAAAAGTAGCGGAGGTTTTGAAGGCATACCAGGAACGCTATATTTCCTTAATGAGTCATCAGTGTGTGAATTATGTTTTTATTTTTCATAATCATGGCAGAGAGGCGGGCGCATCAATTCCACATCCTCATTCGCAAATAGTCGCTTTAACTATTTTACCTAGTGATGTTAAGCGCAGTTTAAATAGCGCAAAAAGATATTATAAAGAGCATCATAAATGTGTCCATTGCAAAATACTGAAATGTGAAGAAGAAGAAAAAAGTCGATGTGTTTTTCGTAATAAATATTTTGCCGTTTTTTCGCCGTTTGTGCCGCGCGTTAATTTCGAATTAAGAATTTATCCCCGCAAACATCAGTCAAATTTTGAAGAAATAACCGAGGCCGAAAGAATGTCTTTGGCTGAGGCGCTTTATCAGGCATTGTATCGGCTTTATAAGGGATTTAAAGATCCTGCTTATAATTTTTTTATTCATACTGCGCCTTGTGACGGTAAAGACTATAAATATTATCATTGGCACATTGAAATTCTGCCGAAAACAAATACTTGGGCAGGTCTTGAATTAGGCACAGGAGTTGAGGTTATTACCATTAAACCAGAAGACGTGGCTAAATTCTTGAGAAGTTTTAAAGTATGATAACGGATGTTTTAACTTGGCTGGCAGCTTTAGTGATAAAGGTAATATCCGTTTCAGGATATTTAGGGATTACTGGTTTAATGACGCTGGAAAGTGCTTGTATCCCGATTCCTTCGGAAGTGATTATGCCGTTTGCTGGATACTTGGCGAGTACTGGAAAATTTTCTGTATTTTGTATAATAATTTTAGGAGCAATCGGAAATTTAATTGGTTCGATTATTGCTTATGTAATAGGATTATATGGGGGTAGGCGGTTAGTTGAAAAATACGGGAAATATATTTTAATTAACAAAGAAGAATTGGATCGAGCTGATAATTTTTTTCATAAATACGGAAATTTAAGTGTTTTCTTTTCAAGATTATTGCCGATAATTAGGACATTTATTTCTTTGCCAGCAGGCATTGCCAAAATGCCGTTTGGAAAATTTTCTTTGTATACATTTATTGGTTCTTTATTTTGGTCGGCAATACTTACTTACATTGGAGTGTTTCTGGGAAACAAATGGCAAATTATTGAAGTTTATTTTAGGAAAATTGATTGGCTAATAGGAATTCTGTTAATGGTCGGAATTATTTGGTTTATATATGGGAAGATTGAAAAAAAGAAATAATGGTTTCACTCTTATTGAATTACTGGTAGTAATTGCCATAATCGGCTTACTTGCTACGATTGTTCTAGTTGCTTTAAGTAATGCGCGGGACAAAGCCAAAATTAGCAGAGCGCAAGCAGATTTAAGACAATTAAGAAATGCAATAGAGTTTTTAGTTGATGATACTGGTAAGTGGCCTAATGGTTGTCCGCCAGAATCTACAGCCAATCCAGAGGCGTATTTAAATGGTCCTCAAGCAGGACTAGTCAGTCGGCCAAGCGTGGGAATAATTCAGCTTCCTTGCCAATGGACTGTTGAAGAAGTTGCAAAATGGAACGGTCCTTATGTTAAAAACAGCGCTTTAATTGATCCTTGGGGACGTCCTTATGTTTTTGATCCCGACTATTTTGTATGGATGTTTTGTCCCAGTAAAACTCCGGGAGCGACATATGTAGCAATTGTTTCTTCTGGAGAAGACGGCATTGGTTATAGTTGCGACGATGTTTTCATAAAAATGAAATAATTTTCAATCATGAAAAAGAATTCCGGTTTCACTCTTATTGAATTGCTGGTAGTAATTGCCATAATCGGCTTACTTGCTACGATTGTTCTGGTTGCTTTAAGTAATGCGCGGATGAAGGCGAAAATCAGCAGAGCCCAAGCTGATTTAAGACAATTAAGGAACGCAATTGAGTTTTTAGTTGACGATACTGGTAAATGGCCCAATGGTTGTCCGCCAGAAACCACAGCCAATCCAGAAGTGGATTTAAATAATTCTCAATCTGGATTAATTAGTCGACCAAGCG
>DATKZC010000017.1:0-6938 GCA_035528175.1 Minisyncoccota bacterium | reverse complement strand
TATTAATCAATTGCAGCATCCTATTGCTGCCAGATTCAATGCCAATAAGCAATTCGCTGACTTTTAATTCTTTCATTCTTTTTGCCAAATCATCGGTAATCATATCGATTCTGACTTCGGTATGCGCAGGTATGTCAATTTTTTCCAATATCTCTAATGCTCTTTGGCGGTCAATAAAAAAATTATCATCGTAAAATTTTATCGCATCTACTCCATATTCTTTTTTCAGAAAATTTATATCTTCAACAACGGAATCTATTGACCAGGTGCGCCATTTGTTTTTATTAAAAATCTTATTGTAGCAGAAAGCGCAATTAAAACTGCATCCCCTGCTCGATTTATAAGCTATTGCCTTTTTAGAATCTCTTAATTTGAATAAATATTTATTTATATCTATTAAGCTAAAATCCAATCTGTAATCGTCTAAAATTTTTATAAATTCCCTTTCTTTGTTAAAAATAATCTTGTCTTCTTTTTTATAACCCAATCCGTCTATGACACTAAAGTTTCTACTACCTTTAAGCTGATTAGCAAACTCTGTAATGGTTATTTCCCCTTCACCAATAACAACATAATCAACATAATTCTCGCCCAAACATTGTTCGGGTAATAAAGACGGATGGATTCCACCCCAGACAATCGGCAAATCACTTTTCAGCGCTTTTATCTGTTTTGAGAGTTCGGCGCTGTGCTTGGTTTGAATTCCGGTCATTATTGAAACGCCAACGAAATCTGGATTTAAAGAAATAATCTCTTCAGCCGCTTTTTCAATGTTTTTTTCCGTAACATTCATCAATTTCACTTCGAATCCAGCTTTTTTCAAAGCACTACCCACAGATAAAATGCCCAGAGGCAAGGTAACCTCCGAATGGTCTTTAGAGTAATTAATTTGGATTAAAATTATCATAAAAGCGATTCTAATAGTTTCTGTAGATCATCCATTGTGTTTTCTAAAGAAAATTTCTGGGCTTTTTTGCGCGCATTAATGATTATGTTTTTTCTTAAATTGTCATCTTTGTCTAATTTTTCAATTGCTTCGATAATTTGTTTTTTATTGTTCGGCTCAATCAAAATTCCCTCTCGTCCATCGTCGATAATTTCAGGTAAATTGCAAATATTGGTAGTAATTACCGGTAATCCAGCGTTCATCGCTTCTATAACCTGAAAGGAAAAACTCTCAAATGAAGTGTTTAATATGAAGATTTTCGCCTTGGTTAAGTATTCTAATAATTCTTTGCGCGGTAAAGAACTTATCAATTTAACATTCTTGCTTAATTTAATTTTTTCAATCAATTCTTTCAATTTGCTTTTAATCGGTCCTTCACCAATAATAACCAGTTTCCAATCAGGCAGATTGAACATTAATTCCACTAAAACATCAAATCCCTTCCAGGGCACCATCCTGCCAATCGAAAGGATAATTTTGTCTTTATTTTGGTCAATATTATAATTTTCTGATTTATCCAATTCTATTCCATTATAAATAACATGAACTTTATCTGGATTTTTAATCCACTTTGACACGATTTTTTTAAAATAAAAACTAGGGACAATTATTGCGTCAGCTCTGTTCGCCACAAATCTTTGGATTTTCCTTCTGATTTCTATTCTAAACCCGTACTTTTTATCTTGAAAATCATCAATATTATCTTTAATTCCGCATTTCTGCACTGCCCACTCCCAAACAGAATCTCCCGGAACACGCATTATGAATTTACGGCCGATAATCTTCGCAACTAAGATCGAAGGCAAACCGGCGCTCAATTGATTCTGCGCAAATATAATATCGCTATTTATTGCCTTAAAAAGACAAACAAAAAAATATATTAAATGCCTTAATCCTTTAGGAATCTTTCTTGAAATTCCAGCCGGACCATAGGTTAATACTTTAACCACAAATCCTCTTTTTGGAAATTCTTTAACTAACAACGAGCTATACGTTGCCGGCCCGCCAATATCCGGAGGATATATTCCGCTAGCAATTAATAATTTCCTCATAAAGTTTTCTTAATTTTTCACTGATTTTATCCCAATTATATTCTTTTAAAATCATTTGCCTGCCATTTTTAATAAGCTGTTCTCGTAATGTCTTGTCCTGGATTAAAATTTTAATTTTCTCAGCAATATCTTTTGGATTACCTGCCTCACATAATAAACCCGTTGCTTGCCCCGAGCTTGTCGAGGGGTCTTTTAAAAAATCGAGTATTCCACCCACTGGCGTCCCGATAACCGCAACATTGCAGGCCATTGCCTCCAAAAACACAATGCCGAATCCCTCTGCCAGGGAGGGCCTGACAAAAATATCCGCGCAGGCAACATATTTGGGCAATTCGCTATGCAGAATATCACCCAATAAAAACACTTTGCTTTCTAAGTTAGAATCTTTTATCATTCTTTCCAGCTTCTCTTTTTCTGACCCATTGCCACAGATAATTATTTTAAAATCAAAATCATTGAGATATTTTGCCGCTTCAATTAAATCATGCGTTCCATTTTTATGTTCTAACCGTGAAACGCAAACAATTAGATTTTCTGCATCAAATCCTAATTCTTTCCTGGTTTTTAATTTATCAGTATCTGATTTGAATTTTTCCCAATTAACGCCATTGGGGATCATTTCAACTTTTTGTATTCCATGCTGCCTTATATGTCCTGCCAAATAATTACTTACTGCATGACAATAATTTGCATTACGAAAAACCGCTTTTTCTATATTTCTGTAAATTATCTTAATAATATTGATATTCAGACGCGGATGATATACACTAAAATCAGCTGATTGAATAGTAAGCAGATACGGAATTTTAGTGATTTTTTTTATCAATAAAGCAATAATTCCGCTCAAAAAACCTTGGGCATGTACAAGTTGAACTTTCTCTTTTCTGGCTATTCTGATAGAACTGATTAGAATCCAAGCCATGGCACCAAGAATAAACCAGGCCTTACTATAAGAAAGATTTTTTAATTTCCAAGGTGAAGTTCTCACTATTCTTAAATTGTATTTTGTTTCTTTGTCGGGCGTATTGACTACCTTGCTGGTAATAACAAAAACATTATCGGTTTTACTGATACGTTCGGCGATATTCTGGGAAAAAATCTCAAAACCGCCGATAACCGGAGGATAATGTAAAATTGGCATTAAAATTTTCATATATGTATTTTACGCATCCACAATTTAAAAAATTTCCTTTACGAATACTCTTCAGAAAATTTTCTGAGGCTAATTTGAAAAATAAAATAGCCGAAAATTTTCCTGATCATCAAATTATATTCACTGATTCCGGCAGATCCGCTTTCAAATTGGCAATACAACAACTAAACCTGGAAAATTCCGAAATGATATTCCCTACCTATATTTGCGATATCTTTAAACCGATTTTAGAGCAATACAACATCAAGCCGATTTATCTGGATGCAAATATTAAAACCTTTCATGCTGATTTTACTGATGTTGAATCGAAAATTACTCCCTTAACTAAATCGATTCTCATTTGCCACACTTATGGACTACCGAATAAGATGGACGAAATCCTGAAAATTGCTGAAAAATATAATTTGAAAATCATTGAAGACTGTGCTCATATATGGCCGTCTAAAATTTCCGGAGATTGTGCATTCTTTAGTTTCACAAAGCTATTTCCTGTTATAAATGGTGGGATGCTGGTTTGTAAGAATCAAATAGAAATGGAATTGCCGAAATACGAATCAAAGCCATTTAATATCATAAAATTTTTGAGATTGTTTCCCTGGTGTGCTGGATTGTCGGAAAAATTCAGAAAAATCAATCCGCCTTCGTCTCTGCAAGGTTACGACGAGGCAAAAGGAATTTCAAAAAAATGTCTAAAAGTTGTAAATTACTGCCTGGAAAACATTGAAACCAATCTTGCTAAACGCATCAACTTAGCAAAATACTTTCAAAAAAAGCTTTTAGAAATCGGCTTTATGGTTCAGGAATCCGAGAATAATACTTTCACCTATTTGTCTGCTCTTGTTCCGAAAAACATCAATCGCGATAAATTATTCAATAAATTACGCAAAAAACATATTTTCTGTTCGCGCATTTGGAATAATCCAATTTATTCTAATCTGCCAAACACTTCTCGTATTGCCGAATGCATTATTAATTTCCCCTTACAAAACTGGTTTACTGAAAAAGATATTGATAAAATTATATTCTGTATTTTATCAAATATGGGCTGAGTTTTTGGATAATATAATTTGGTAGCAAACCCCAAATAAATCTGATTATTTTTGACGAACGCAAAAAAGATTCTTCCCTGCCCGCCGAAGCCTCGGCGAAGGCGGGGGTTCTTTTTATTCCCTGCCTATCGGCAGGCAGGCAAATTTGATAAATTGGATATTCTATTCCTCCCCAGCCACGTTTGAAAATTTCCAAGTCCGAGCCCTGTGGCGAGGCGCCCAAATCAAGAGTAATATCTTTGCCGATTAAACTCTTTATTTTTTCCCATAAAATGAGGTGCGCTATGCCGAGATTACGGTATTTATGGTCTATTGCGCTTAAGAAATAATGGCTTATTTTACTGTATTCCAGAAATAAGGCACCCCCCACGATTTTACCCCTATAGAAGGCCAATAATAGCTCGCTAGGCGCATTTTGGCATAGAAATTGGACTAGATGCCAAGGATAAGGAATAGTCCTTTTTCGCCTCAAATTCGCAGTATATAAATCGTAGAATTTTTTAAAGCATTTTGGGTCTTTTGATGCCCTAATTTCTAGGCCTTTTTGTTGGGCATTTTTAATTTCATGTCTTAATGTTTTGCGTAAAGATTCCCAAACTTCTTGTTCTGATTTATTTCCCAATCTTAACCAATGGCTTGATACAGTACTTGAACTATTTATTGGATTAAACGTAATTTTAGAAATACTTGGATGATATTTAATTTTGAAATTTTTAAACTCTTTCAATGCATCTGTTTCAAAATCATTGATGAAAATGCTGCCTTCTAATGGCAGTGGCCCTCCATACTCACAAAACGGCAAAGAGACCAATTTTTCCTTTCCAAAAACTTTAAACCTTGCCAATGGCAATATTGCTTCATCTCTATACAAATAATACTCAAATTTTAACCACTTGAATTCCTTTTCCAAAAATTCATGCCATATTAAAGAATGAAAAAACGTCTTAAAGAGCGTTTTATCCAATAATGCCCTAAATTCGGGCTTATTTAGCCTTTGGAAATTACCCATATATTTGTATTAAGAATAGCATTTTCTTAACAAAAAAACAACCCCAAAAAGGGGTTGTTTTTACTTTGTTGTTTTCAGTTTAGAGAATTCTTCTCCTCCCCTTTCTCATACCATTCAAATTCTGATTTATTGATAATAAATATAGCTTCGGATTTACCTCCTTGTACAAGGAAGTTCTCTCCAGTCATATTCAACCAGTGCAAAGTACCAGTATCTTCACCGGTAACATTCATATGATAAACTTTGTCTTCATCCACAAAACGATAATGGGTAGAAGTGATAAAAGCATCTCTGGTTTCCGGAGCCACGGTCTTCACATCCTCCCAACTGCCTAAATGTCCGTACATATTAAAGATGGTTGGATTAAGGAATAATCTTTTGTAGCCATACTGATTAATGATAAAAATATCAAAATCTCCTTCTGCTCTGATTGAGTCTCCTTCCTTTAATCCATAATCTTCTGGTTTGGCATTTGTCGAGGTCGTAGGTATTATAGGCGTAATAGGTACGACTGGTATGACATATGCGCCGCCACCACCCGAGCTTCCTCCAGAAGAAGGAATAGCAGGACATGAATCGCCAAAAGTCAAAGTAATTGTTTGTGTGGTTGTTGAAGTAAGTGTAATATCGGAATAATTAAGGGCGCCGTAACAAACAACCTCGGCAATGACAGGATCAACTGTCATTATTTTTCTTGTTGCCGATATTAAAACAACACTTGAACCATCTTCCAAATCAAGCGTCATGTAATCGGTGTAAACTACAAATCCGGCCAGCTCCGATCCGGACTCCATAACAATCGTTTCTCCATTGCCGCTAAAATAAATATCAGTGTCCTCACTCACAGTAACCGTATCGTGCGCAGCAAAAACAGGATTACCTTCCATAATAAAAATTAAAATAAATATTATTAATAAAATTTTTCTATGCATTTGTTTTTTATTTTTCATGTTTTTATAGATTAACATTTATTGCCTTTTAATTATAGCACAAAAAACATGTCAAGTAATTTCAGATGAAATTTGCTCGCCTGTTTTAAATTCGTAGCCGATTTTCTTTAAAAATCCTAGCATCTCGTCAAGTTGTTTTAAAAACTCTTTACCGCTATTTTTAGAACTTTTACCTTCAAATTTGACTCCATCCCAAGAATGCATGCTAAAACTGACAAACTCCGGCTTTCTTATTTTAAAAATAAATCTGAAAAACTTTACGCCTAATTTTCTCAGCCACGTCCCGACAAAAGGAACATCAAATGGAGCCGGGCTTTCTGGGATTTCGAGCAATTTATTGCTCATCCCGAGCGCAGTCGAGGGACATCTCTTCTTGTAATTCTTTTTGTTTGGCCAATATGGCACTATCGGCGCCCTGCCTCTATATCCAACATATGCTCCGATACGCCAAGGATAGCGCGGGAAAACACTGGCATCATAAATAAAATCATACCTTTCTAAAATCGGAAATTGCTGGTTATCAATCACGTTTCTCGGCGCTCTAAATCCCTTTGGCGCAAATCCGAAAATCCCTTTGTATAGATTAACGAAGTTTTTGACCTGTCTTTCTCTTTCTGCCAAATCGATTTTATCCAGCTGATTATGCCAATAATTATGACATCCAATTTCAAAATTCTTAGACCATTTTTTTACCAAATCAGGACAATATTCTAAAACTTCGCCAGTCACAAATAAAGTAGCTGAAACGTTATGCTTTTTGAATATATTCAGAATATTAT
>DATKZC010000016.1:0-47457 GCA_035528175.1 Minisyncoccota bacterium | reverse complement strand
TGGGTTTGTTGGAAACCTGCCTGCCGGTAGGCAGGATCAGAAACTTGGAATTAGAAATTATATCCCCATGATCCATTTCTGCGTCCATAATCATTAAACAAACTCCGGTTTCTTTTTCATTATTCAAGATAACTGATTGGATAGGGGAGGCACCACGATATTTTGGCAAAAGCGATGGATGAATATTCAAAGCTTTGTATTTTGGAATGTCCAAAATCTGCTGCGGGACAATCTGGCCATAGGCAGTTAAAATAATCAAATCTGGAGCCAAATCCCTGATTTTAGTCACCCATTCTGGCTTTCTAATCTTATCTGGTTCCAGGACGCTTAAATTGGCCTCCAGAGCCCATTTTTTGACCGGGGAGGGGATAAGTACCTGTTTTCTGCCTACGGGCTTATCAGGGGCGGTTATAACAGAAATGATCTCAAATTGATTATTTGGGACAGTATAAAATTTAGAGAAAATGTTCTCCGCAAACTCCGACGTGCCCATTAAAATTGTACGTATTTTATTTGGCATTATCGCAAATTAGGATTCCGTTTAAATGGTCGAATTCATGCTGGATTGCGCGAGCTAATAAATCTTTGGCTTTTAATTTAAACCTTCTTCCTTTTTCATCAATAGCCTTTATTTTTAATGATTTTGCCCTTTTTACTGGAACAAAAACATCTGGCAAACTCAAACATCCTTCTTCCATTATTTCGGTTTTCTTAGACAACCTAATTATTTCCGGATTTATAAATACCTGTTTTTTAGACAACCCAGAACTGATCATAAAAAGTTGGATGCTTTTCCCAACTTGATTAGCTGATAGACCAATCCCTTTATTTTTAGCCATGGTCTCACTCATATTTTTTATTAAGTCCAAAACATCACCAGTTATTTCTCTAACTGATTCTGTTTTCTTTCTCAATATGAGATTATTTTTATTTTTTTGGATTTTTAGAATCATTTTTGTTTTTGGATAGATACATAAAGAGTTTTGCCCGCGATTCTATGTCTTTTGACTGTTTCATTTCCGATAATATCTGGTACGCCCTGTTTTTGCCAATTCTTTTTATTATTCCTAAATAAAGCGCGAACTTTTTCGGCTCTTTGCAATATTCACTGATATCTTTGGTAATGGCATGTATTTCCGAATGCATGCCTCGAATTGGTTTAATTAGCATATTTTTCATTTTATCACTTCAAAATGTTATAATAAAGGTATATGAATAAACGCAGAATATTTATTGCCATAAATTTACCGGACGGAATAAAGAAGAAATTAATAGATTGGCAGAGAAAATGCTTGCCCGCCGAAGCTTTAGCGAAGGCAGGGGATAAAATAAACTGGGTGAGAAAAGAAAACCTTCACATCACTCTTATTTTTATCGGCTATGTTACTGATGATGAAACTTATGAAATTTGTAAAATGACCAAAGAAGTAGCGAAAAAACACCAGCCATTTTTTATTAATCTAGAAAGAATAACCACTGGTCCTTTAAATGAATTTCCAAGAATGTTCTGGGTAATAGGGGAGAAAAGCCAAGAATTGGCAAATTTACAGAATGATTTAGAAAATAATCAGGTCAAGGCTTTTAGACCACATATTACTTTAGCGAGGTTTAAAAACCAAGTTGCCAAAGATTTGCCGAAAATTGATGATGCGTTTATAGTCTCAGTTCCAGTTGAAAGAATCGACGTAATGCAAAGCAATTTAAAAAGAGGCGGTCCGGAATATACGATTTTAGAAAGTATTAATTTAGAAGGAAATGAACCCCGTTAGACATTTAATAAATGTCTGCGAGGCTCATAATTAATAACATTATGTCTAACGGGGTGAAAATTGATTTATTCGGAATAAAATTTGATAATCTAACAATGGACGAGGCAATTAAGCAATTAGAGAAAAGCTTGCCTGCCGGTAGGCAGAGATTCGTGGTTTTGCCGTATTCGGAATTCGTAGTTAGGGCGCAGAAAGACGAAAAATTTAAAAACATTTTAAATTCAGCTGATTTTTGTTTATGCGAGGGTAGGGGATTATATTTATCTGCTAAAATTTTAGGCAAAAAAATAAAGACAAATATATACGGAGTAGATTTAATTTATAATATAGTTAAAATTTTTCAATTTCCAAAAATTTTTCTCTTTGGCGCAACTCAAGATGTAATTATGAAAACCACAGAAAAATTAGGGGAGAAAATTGTTGGTTTTGAGAATGGATATCAAAACTATAATCAGGTAATCCAAAAAATAAACTCAATTCAGCCGAATATTCTCCTTGTAGGATTAGGTAGCCCGAAGCAAGAAGAATTTATATATGAAAATTTGGATAAAATGCCGAGTGTAAAACTGGCAATTGGAGTTGGGGGGGCATTTGATTTTATTTCCGGCAAAATTAAACGCGCTCCTAAAATTGTTCAGAAAATCGGCCTGGAATGGCTATGGAGATTAATTTTAGAATCACGAAGAATCAGCAGAATTTTCATTGGAGTAGGCGGACTTATTTACTTGACATTTAAAAATGTGTTATACTTAAAGAAGTAAATAATAATTAATTCACCCCGTTAAATCCCCGATAAATCGGGGTTCGCTGGAGGCGAAATTTAACAGGGTAAAAATAATATGTGGTGGATTATCGGAATAATAGTTGTTGTAGTAATTATTCTATTATTAGTTGTCAGAAAAAAGGGACCATCAGCGCCAAAATCAGAAGAACCAACTAATGAACCTCCGACCGGAGAACAATAATCAGAATTACATAAAACAACATCAAAACCCAGCTCCTATACAGGAAGCTGGGTTTTGACCACTCGGCTTAATTTTGATAGAATTAAAAAATAAAGATGAAAATAGGAATAGAAGCCCATACAATCGAGAAAGAGGAAAAATTAGGAGCTGGCGGCAATTATTTGAGCCAGATTTTAAAAGAGTGGAGTAAATTAAATCCTGATAAATATCAGTTTATTTTATATTTTAAAGATAGAATTCCGAAAGAGAAATTTTTAAGTTCTCCAATATTCGTCAAAAAATTAGTCAAAACTCCGATTAAAAGCACAGCTTTGTTTTATAATATTTCCATGCCACTGGAAGCAAAAAGAGATAAACTGGATATTTTATTTCTGCCTTTTTATATGCGTCCGTTTTTCTGTTTTGTCCCCACGGTTACAGCTATTCATGATATTTCTTTTAAGACGCACCCTGAATGGATTGCATGGAATTACAAGTTGCCGTTCAAATTGTTATCGTGGCTGGCAATTAAAACATCCAAGGCGATATTGGCCTGCTCGGAATACACCAAGCAGGAAATTATTAAAAATTATAAAATTTCTCCAGAAAGGGTTCATACCATTTACTTGGCAGCTGATAAGGATTTTAATAACCAAAAAAATGAACAGGAAATTCAGGAATCAAAACATAAATACGGAATTGACAAGAAATATTTATTTTTTACTGGCAGTATATTCAACAGGCGTCATGTTCTGGAATCCATAAAGGCATTCGAAGCAATATCGAAAGAAAATTCCAATTACCAGTTTTTAATCAGTGGCAGGGATTTAACCCGTCCAGCGCAAAACATTGATAAAAAGAATATTGTTAAAAGAGTACGCTATATTGATAAAAATGACCTGAAAAATATTTATCAAGGCGCAGAGCTTTTTGTCTGGCTGTCTGAATATGAAGGATTTGGCTTACCAGCTTTAGAATCAATGGCTTGCGGAACTCCTGTACTTGCCACGAAAATAACTTCTTTGACCGAGGTTATAGGGGATTATCCGATTTGGATTAATAATCCTAACGATATAGAAGAAATTAAAGAAAAAATGATTAAGGTCTTAACAGATAAAAATTTAAGGAAAGAAATGATTGAAAGGGGCTTGCAACAGGCATCAAAGTTTTCCTGGCGCAAAACCGCGGAAGAAACATTAAAAGTATTATTAAATTATGCAAAATAAAAATATTCTTTATGTTGTTTTGGGACTCGAAATTCTGGTTGTACTGTTTGTTGCGCTGGGGCTAATTCCGCGGGAAGCTGCTTTAATTATGTCCGGAATAATGGTCTTTTATTTTATCTTCAGCAAACTGGAAGATGGTCTAATTCTTTTTATTGCCTCAATTCCGATTTTCGTCGCTTTGCCGATTACTGAAAGTTTTGATTCTTTAAGCGCAGGAAGAATATTTGTTTTGGTTTTATTTTTAAAGTGGTTGTTTTCCCAAAAACAGATAAAATTTATAAAGTTAAAACGCTTGGAAATTCTATCTGCTTTATTATTGTTGATTTTAATTCTTTCTATATTGCCGGCAATTGACAAAATAGCAGCAATCAAAAAAATTATTTATTTAGTCAATTTAGCAGTAATATTTCTTATTGTTAAAGATACTATCAAGGATAAAATTATTTTTAAAAGAGTAGTAAAAGCCGTATTAATTTCTTCTGCAATTGTCTTTCTCGTTGGTTTGGGGCAATTAATTAGCGCTTATTTTTTCACTATCGGCAGTTTCTGGGATTGGTGGTCTGACCACGTTTCTCTAGGATTTTACGGCGAGAATTTAAGACAGATTGTTAAAACCAATAATGCTTGGTTTGCTAATTCTCCAAGCGGTCCGTCAGTTATCCGTCTTTTTGGTTCTTTTACTGACCCGCACAGCTTTGCTTTGTATTTACTGTTGACTTTACCGTTTATTATTTCTTTAGCCATCACGCAAATCAAGGAGAAATTCCGCAAGGAGTGGATTTGGCTGATTTCTTCTTTGTTTTTTATTATTTTATCCGGCACCAGGGGAATTTGGTTCGGCGTTGCTTTTGGCTTTTTGGCGACTATTTACTTATTGATTAAAAAAATTAATTTTAATCACTATGTTTCCTGCATTCTTATAACGTTAATGATTTTTGTTTTTCTAATACCCATTGCTTCAATCTTCACCACTATTCCTCAATTCAGAGAGCATATAGGACAAAGCGACGCAGCATTGATATTGAAAAGATTGGCCTCTATTCTCGATTTGGATGAATTATCAAATCAGGGCAGGATTTACATCTGGAAGCGTTCTTTGGAAAGTTTTAAAGAACATCCAATACTGGGAATCGGAGCAGGAAATTTTCCAGTAGTGCTTGAACAGGAAATAGTCATGGCTAAGGCTGGCTCTTCGGCGCATAATCTCTACCTCAATTTCCTGGTTGAAAACGGCTTATTCGCTTTTATTCTGATTGTTTTTATGGTCTGGGAAATTCTATCCGTAGTTTTTTCTGTATTAAAATTGAATTTGCCGCAAAAAACAAGAATTTTAATCACGGGGCTATTTATTTATCTGATTTGGGTCTTCGGTTACAGTTTATTCGATATTGCTTTACTGGACGAACGAGTATTTTTAATATTTTTGACAATTTTGGGCATAATTTATGCGATTAAAAACAAGCCCGAAATTGTTTTAGAAAATGAATAAACTTGTATCAATAATTATTTTGAATTATAACTCGGAAAAGTATATCAAGAATTGTTTGAATTCGGTTTTGGAGCAAACATATCCGAATATAGAGATTTTAGTTGTTGATAATGACTCAAAGGATAAAAGTATTGAGATGGCAAATGGAATTATAGGGGACTGCAAAGGGAATAAGAGGATAATTTTAAATAATAAAAATCTTGGCTATGCTGAAGGAAATAATGTCGGAATTAGGGAAAGCAGGGGAGAATATGTGATTTTATTGAATGTGGACACGATTTTGGACAGAAATTTCGTGCAGGAAATTGTCAGCAGTTTCGAGAAAAATGCCAAAATCGGATCAGTCCAAGGAAAGATTTATCAGCTCAACAATAGAAAAACTAAAATTATAGATACCTTCGGCTTTACTGTTTTTAAATCAGGTCGCATAATTGATACCGGGCAAGGAACAGAAGACATTAACCAATATCCTTTAACTGATTCACGACTTCGTAAAATCTTCGGCGTGAACGGCGTAGCCCCTGCATATAGACGAATTGCTTTAAATGATATAAAATTAAAAGACGAGTACTTGGATAAAGACTTTTTTTGTTATTGCGAGGATGTTGATTTGGCTTGGCGCTTAAATTGGCGCGGATGGCCAGTTGTTTTCAACCCGAATGCAGTTGTTTGGCACGACAGAACAAGTTCAAAATCAGTAGGCAAAGGATGGAAGGAATTCAGAAAAACCAGAAAATCCCAGTCATTATGGATGCGTAAAATCAGCTGGCGCAATACTTGGCTTGTATTTATTAAAAATCTTCCAGTTAAGTCATTTTTAAATCCGCAGTTTTTAAAAAGACAGATTAAATTCGGATTATATTTATTATTTTTTGAACCACGGGTATTGCTGGCGAAATTCGAAATCATAAAATTATTTCCCAGGATGCTAAAGAAAAGAAAATTGATAATGAAAAATAAAAAAGTAAATTATGTTAGACTCGATTAGACCGCCGAGAAGCTTCAAAAAAATATTCAGAAGACATAATCCTGTGGAAATAGGGGATGAGTCGCAGCTGCCGAAAAAAACCAATAAGAAAAAATTGGTAATTTGGATTTTAATAATAATCATTTTGATTGTCCCGGCCTTTTATGTTTTTAAAACAAGTTCTGCTTTAAGCAAGATTATTACGATTAAAAACATTGCATGGGAAAAGATTTTCGGAAAACTGCCTACAGCGGAATATAATCCGCCAAAAGATGAAGACAGAATAAATTTTCTGCTTTTGGGAATCAGGGGAGAAGGCGACCCCGATGGAGGGTTTCTTACTGATGGCTTAATGATTATCAGTTTCCAAAAAAGCACTGGCAAAGTTGCTCTGATTTCTGTCCCACGAGACCTTTATTTGCAATTGCCCGGCGAAACAAATTATGAAAAAATTAATGCCGCCTATGTAGTGGGATTTAATAAATATGATAACGGACTTGATTATGCCAAAAAAACCATTGCTTATGCCACTGGGCTTTATATTGATTACGCAACATCAGTAAATTTTAATGCTTTTCAAGATATTATTGAATTACTGGGCGGGATAACTATTTATTTAGACCAGCCCTTTATCGAGGATAAGCAATGGGGATGCGATGGTAGTAACCAGAATTGCAAGCCGTTCGTAGTGCCAACGGGCCAGCAGACATTAAACGGTGAAGCTGCTTTGCTTTATGTGCGCTCCAGATTTTCAAGTAATGATTTTGACCGCGCGCGCAGGCAGCAGCAGGTTTTAATGGCAATAAAAGATAAAGTTCTATCTTTGGGGATATTAAGCGACCCGCTAAAGGTCGGGGGAATAATAGATGTTTTGGAAAAAAATGTAAGAACTGACGTCAGTCCGTGGCAGATTCCGGAATTGCTGAAACTAGCAAAAAGAGCAAAAACGGATAATATTATCAGGAAAGTTTTTGAAAATTCGCCTGAAGGCCTACTTTATGAAACAAAGATTAACGGAATTTATGTCCTTTTGCCGACAAATGGCAATTTTGATAAAATCAGGGAGGTCTGTCAGAAAATTTTCGAATAATGAAAAAGCTTTCAATAATTATAAGCCATCATGATACTCCCGAACTACTAGATCTTTGCATCAAATCAATTAAGGAAACCATAAAAGGTTTGGATTACGAAGTATTTATTGCTGATAGCGAATCAAAAGAGGGCAATCAGGATTTTATAAAAGAAAAACATCCAAAAGTTGAATTTATTGTCTTCGCAAAAAATCTCGGTTATTCTAAAACAGTTAATGCGGGAATTAAGGCATCGGATGGGGATTATGTTTTAATTCTGAATGCTGATATTATAATATTAGGAAACGCTGTATCGGAAATGGTTGATTTTATGGATAAAAACCCAAAAGTAGGCATTGTTGCTCCGCAGCTTCTGGATTTTACAAATAATATCCAGACGTCCTGTTTTTCGAACCCGAATCTAAAAACCATAATCGTCAGGCGCACATTTTTAGGAAAAACAAAATGGGGTAAAAAGATTCTCGATAAATTCACAATGGCTGATTGGGATAAAAATTCTATCAAGGAAGTTGATTGGACTCAGGGCTCGGCAATGCTTGTTAGGCGCGAAGCAATAGAAAAAGTTGGATTATTTGATGAAAAGTTCTTTATGTATTTCGATGATGCTGACTGGTGCAGAAGATTCTGGCAAAAAGGATATAAAGTAATTTATCTTCCCTCCGCTAAAATGGCGCATTATTACCACCGCAGCAGCAAGAAATTTGGAGCAATTTTTGATATAATATTTAATAAATACGCCAGAACGCATATTATCAGCGCAATAAAATATTTCAAGAAATATGATTTTTAACAGAAAACATATAAGAATCATCGTTGTAATAGTCGTAGCCGGATTATTGTTCGGTGCTGGATTTTTCATTGGCGGGAAAATTACGGAAAAATCAACAACCTCAAATAGAGTATTTTTTAACCGCGAATTGGGAAAGCCGGAACCAATTGACTTCAGTTTGTTCTGGCAGGCATTAAGGACTATTGAGGAAAAATATGTTAACAGCGAGAAAATTGATTATAGGGAAATCCTCTACGGCGCAATAGGGGGCATGACCGATTCTTTAAGCGATGATTATACGGTTTTTATGAGGCCAGAAAAGACTGAATCGTTTATAAAAAGCGTAAGCGGAAATGATAGTTTTGAAGGAGTGGGTATGGAGCTGGGATTAAAGCAAAAAATATTGACAGTAGTCGCACCGATTGAAGGAACGCCTGCATATCGAGCAGGAATAAAGGCCGGAGATCAGATTATAAAAATAAACGATATTTTAACCGACAATATGCAGGTTGAAGAAGCCGTGGATTTAATCAGAGGCAAAAAGGGGACGCAAGTGACTTTAACTATTAATAGGAAAGGGCTTAACGAACCGAAAGCATTTACTATTACCAGAGACACAATTCAGGTGCCGATTGTAAAATTAGAAATAAAAAATAATGACATTGCTTATATAAAAATCTACCAATTCACAGGCAATCTTCCTTCTAAATTTAAGGATATTATTTCCGAAGTTTTGAAAAGCAATGCAAAAAAAATAATTATTGATTTAAGAAATAATCCCGGAGGATATCTGGAAACAGCAGTTGATATAAGCAGTTGGTTCCTACCCAAGGGTTCAATAGTATTAAAAGAGGAATTTAAAAACGGGGAAACAGGAGAACATTACAGTAAAGGATATAGCGGTATCCAGAATTTCCAAACTGCAGTCCTCGTGAATGGTGGCTCTGCTTCTGCTTCGGAAATTATGGCAGGCGCATTAAGAGATATTAAAGGAATAAAATTAGTAGGTGAGAAAACTTTTGGCAAGGGCTCGGTTCAGGAAATGGAAACATTCAGCGATGATTCGTCCTTAAAAATCACAGTTGCCAAATGGCTTACTCCGTCAGGCACATCTATTGCTGATGAAGGATTAAAACCGGATATTGAAATTGAATTGACTGAAGATAATTACAATAATGGCGAAGATCCTCAATTAGATAAAGCAATTGAATTGTTAAAGTAATAACAATTATGAAGAAGTCAGACTTCTTATGAAGGTAATTTTATTAAAAGACGTGGAAAATCTGGGCAAGAAAAACGATGTGAAAAACGTTGCCAATGGCCATGCTAGAAATTTTCTCATTCCCGAAAAATTGGCAATACCTGCCACAGAAAAGGCAATGAAAGAACTTACGGCGCAACAAGAAATCGAAATCCAAAAAGCAGAACAAGAATTAAAAGTAGTGGAGGAAATCGTCTCACAGATTGACGGCTTGGAAATAGAAGTTTTTGTAAAGGCAGATGAAACAGGAAAATTATTCGGTTCCATGAATGACGTTAAAATCAGCCAGCTTTTCAAAGATAGGGGATTCAATATAAAGAAAAGTCAAATAAAAATTCTCCAACCCATAAAAGAGGTTGGAGAACATTCTGTAATAATTTCATTTGACCACGGACTGGAAGCGGAAATAAAGCTGATTATAATTGATGAAGCTACATCTAAACCACCTCAACAACCTTAATAAGCCTTTTATTGCTATCAAAATTCGTTTTAGTTTTAGTTTTAAATTTAACTACCCCATCTTTAACTGCATAAAGCGTATCATCTTTTCCTCGACGAACATTCTTGCCGGGGACAAATTTTGTCCCTCTCTGGCGGATTATAATGCTTCCAGATTTGGCTTTTTGGCCCTGGTATAATTTAACTCCTAAATATTGTGGCTGCGAGTCACGTCCTAACTTGGTCGAGCCCGCAGATTTGGTTGTTGCCATAATACGAATTACAAATTAATTACGAATGTACTAATGTTAGCAAAATTTAAAAACTTTGTCAAAAGAAACCAATCAGATTTATTTATTATTGTTGTTATCATTCTGATTGCTTTGATTGCGTTCGGGCTTGGTAGATTAACTGCGCCTGACAAAGAACCAGTTTTGATTAAGGGTTTGGAATCTTCTTCGCGCTAGCTTTGATTATTTTATACTGTTTATCGGTAGTTTTCGCCTGGTGCAATTGTTCCTGGACGGTTTGGGGAAGTGTCTTAATAATCTCCTCTAATTTTTTTATGTCATAACTGCCTTTCCTGGTTTGAATTAAGCGGGTGATATATCCGGAACTGCCGAAAACTCTTTCAATTTTTTCCTTATTTAAATAAATTTCAATAATTCCTTGTAATTCTTTCAATTTTTTGGTATTTTGGCTGTTCTGTGCTTTTAATTGGAAATATTCATCAACCACTTTTTTTACCTGTTCATCGTCAATGCTTGTCTGCTCCCTATAAAGATGCTTCCACATGGGGCAGATTTTTTTGTACCCGCACCAATCGCACAAAGCAGAGGGCATTGGCTCGAATTTGCTAGTTTCAATCTGCTTCAGCTGATTCCATACCTGCGCTTGTATATAGTCTAATTGCTGTTTCGTCCTGGATGTGGAAATTGATTCCTGGTGTTTTAGATAATAAAAGGTAAGTTTGATATTTTCTATTCCAGATTTGGCGAATTGAGGCCAGCGATTGATAATACCCAAACAATAAAGCGACATTTGCATACTATTATTGATATCTTCCTGCGAAGGAAGTTTTTTTGTTGTTTTGTAATCAATAATTTCAATACCGTCTTTGGTTTTATCGATTCTGTCCACAATTCCGGCCAAAAGGCATTTCTCGTTTTTACTCTGGGGATTTTCAAGTAGAACTTCAAATCTGGTTTCAGTGCCCAAAACAGTGAATTTATCTTTAATTTGCAAATAATGTTCGTAATAATGTTTAAGGATTTTTATTGCTTCTGAAAAATAAATCATATCTTCCTGTTCATCCTGAAAAACATCCGAGCTCCAAATCTCCTTAAAATAATTCAACATTTCATCGAGAGTGGGGGAGGGCATTTGCTTTGAGTGCAGAAATTGGAGCGCTTTATGGATTCTATCGCCAAAAATTGCTTCTTTTGTTTTCGGAGCTTTGATTTTATCAATCACCTGAAACTTATATTTCAGCGGACACTGTTTAAAAGCATCCAAAGCAGAGTATGAAGTTTTTACAATTTTCGTATCGGTCATCCCTTTAATCATAGCTTATAATCAAAAGTAAAAAAAGTGGGTGAGGCATTTGCCTCACCCAGCGGAATCCTCAGAAAGAGCTGCGCAAAAATAATATTTTCCGCCCGCCCAATACAGAATTTCGAAATTCGGTTTCTTTCCACACAATCCGTGTAATTTTTCAAAGACAACTCCCGAGACTTCTATTCTGTCATCCGTGGTAGTGGCAGAAATTTTGACGTAAGGATGTTTTTCTTTTCTGATGTTTTCGCTTTCCGTGAAAAAATACGTCTCGACTTTGATTCTCCTGGCAAGTTCTTCATCCTTTAAAATTTCAAATATTTTCGCCTTTAAATTCCTGCCTTCTTCTCCTTCGAACCCATGTAGTTCAATTAATATCATTTTCCCCTCCTTTTAGATCAAGGCAATTCTCGAATTTCTTCCAGAAGTATACTAACAGCATAGATATATACTGCTGCTGCTTCAAGATTTCCTTTCTCGATTGCCTTTTCGGCTGTTTGTGCGAAAACTCTCGCCCTTTCTCGACAATCTTTCTTGTCAGTGTCAAGCGTTTTCTTTTTAGATTCCATATTCCCTCCTCATTTTAAAGATAATTCCATCTTACCAAATCCTCTCATTTTTTGCAAGAAAAAAAGAGGGCGGAACTCATTACCGCCCCCATTCGCCCCCTTGATCTCATTTTTCGGGAATGCCCAACTTATTTTTCTGATTGGGAAGCTCCAGGAACCTGATAACCACACTCGGTACATTCTACCGCACCGTATAACCCTTTGCCACATCGTGGACAAGGTCCCTCGGTATCGTTTAGATGCCGGAGGCGTTCTTGCCCCACAACACTATGACACCCAGGACATACATCTTTGAAATGTTGAACTCCACAGAATGGACAAATCATTTTCCCTCCTTTTGTCTTTATTTTAAGACACCATTATCCTACCAAATCCCTTCAATTTTTGCAAGTTTATTCCGCCAGAAAGCGGGGAGAATAAAAAAAGAGGGCGGAAATTATTGCCGCCCTCCGTTCGTTTTCGATCCAGATTTAAAAACGAAACTCATTTCTCCACTGATGACCGTTCTAGTATTGGAAAAAACGAAAAGAATAAAATCCTGCAAGCTCTTGATTTCTCTGAAATTTTTCAACACTAACTTCATAATGAATTCTTCGTCTTTTGTCACTCTTTTGTGAAAAGTCATTGCTAAATTCCTGTAGTACAGTTCGTAGTTCATGGCAGCCTGGATAAAAGCAGTTTCGGGTATTTCTAGAGGAATTAGTCCATTTTTGATAATGTGATGGGATAAAAGATAGCTTGCTTGCGACAAACAACGAACATAGTTTTCAGTCGTAACGTAGGGAACTGGTCTTAAAACATAATGAGTTTTCGAAGGAACTAAACAAGTGGTCGAAATACTCAACTCCTCACAAGGAAATTTGAAATCTTTAATGAATATTTCCTGCTCTGGATAAATCAGACGTAATATATTTTCTTCCACTTTACACCTCCTTTGTATGTATATATCCTACTAAATCCTCCCATTTTTTGCAAGTTAGGATTACTCGCAATCACATGGCTTTAATTCTTCCTGAGATATTTGTTCAACAAATTCAATTTCGCCATTTTTATTATAGAAAACTTTATCCACACATTGCCTGTGAAGTAAGCCATTGCATTCAAGAACGCGCTCTGTTTTTGAGCCATCCTCGTGCGTCTCCAGTACTTCAAGTTTAATCGTCCTGTATCGCGGCGGTTTTTCTATGCTTTCTATTTTCTCCAATGAATTTTTTGGCATTTTTTCTGACATGGATTTATTTATTTAATATTTATTCCTTCAACTTTTTCCCACTATGGAACTGGCGGTGGATGTCGCGGAGGCGCTTGTTGGTGACGTGGGTGTAGATTTGGGTAGTAGCAACGCTTTGATGGCCGAGTATTTCTTGAACAACTCTTAAATCCGCGCCCTGATTTAATAAATCAGTTGCCAAAGTATGACGTAAAACATGCGGAGTAACTTTTATTGGCAATCCCGCCATTTTTGAATATTTTTCTACCATTCTTTCAATTGACCTAACAGTTAATCGAATAGGGGATTGGTCATCGGTTTTTCTCTTTTTGTAATTTATAAAAAGCGCTTTGTCATCATCATTCCGCGTATCTAGGTATTTTTTTAACCAGCGCACAGATCTATCGGAAAAATAAATAGTTCTCGTATGGTTTCCCTTTCCAGTAATACTTAATTCTAAATCCTTTGTTTCTGGTTTAACTTTAATTTGATTTTTATCAAGCGCTACTAATTCTGCTATACGCATACCAGTAGAGAAGAGGACTTCCAAAATGGCTCTATCTCGCAACCCAATATTGTGCGACGTATCGGGCGCAAGTAGAAGTTTCTCTATTTGGTCAAGATTTAGGAATTTTATTGTTTGTTCGCTTCTATCCCGTTTCGCAAGTTTTATTTTATCCGCAGGCAATGCCTGAATATCTCTATCACTAAAAAACGTAAGTAAACTTCTTAATGCAATTAAATAAAAATTTTGTGTTTTTTTACATAAAGTTTTTTTATTGGTTTCAGAAATAGGGGAACGGGCCATAAAAATCCTGTATTGCCAAATATGGTCAGGGGTTAATTCGTGGGGCTTTAAGCCGTCATTTTTGGTTGTTTTTAACCACTTAACAAATTTATTGAGATATCTGGCATAGTTTTCTTGCGTCTTTGATGCAGAGCCCCTTTCAATTTCCAGATATTCTAAATAATCAGTAATATGTTTTATTATTGGAATATTAGATAATTGCATAATTTTTAGAATAATCCATAGGGGATTGGCCGTGAAGAGATTATAGGTATACTTAGCCGATTAACTACGATTGTGCGACTTCCTCTGTATTTATTATAACTCCTCTTCCCTGTTGTATCAATATAACGTTAAAATTAGGATTTAGAATAATTAGAAATTAGATTAATTAGAATAATTTATTTTATAAATACTTCATAGGATCTAAATGTGCGCCAATTGGTACTGTTCCATACCAAACTTTCTGTATTTGCACTGTTTCTGATGCGTATACTCCAAAATGCAAGTGCGGACCAGTAGAATAACCGGTACTACCTTCATACCCGATAATATCCCCTCTTTTAACTGAATCCCCTGCTTTAAATCCGCCATAACCGGACATATGGCCATAAAGAGTTGTCAGTTTATTATCGTGCTCAATCATTATCCATCTGCCATAAGCATATTTTCCGCAATTCCCCATTGCCAAAACTTTTCCTTCCCTGGCCGCCCTGATTGGTTCTCCATAACTTGAAGCTATGTCTATACCATTATGAAAGCCGCTTGTGTATAATTTTTTGCTATAGGCGGTATAACCATAGGATTGGGTTAAAACCCCGTCTAAAGGCCAACTAAGCACCCCAGAACGCGCTTCTGGCATGGAATTGGGGTCTAGGGTCAGCTTTATCTTGTCTTCTAAGTCAAATATCTGCTGTTCGATTTCCTGCTGTTTACGCAGGGTATCATTTAAAAGCGTCTGGTATTGTTTTTCCTGTCCCTTGGTCTGCACTAAAAGGTAATTTTTTTCTTCTTTTTCCTGGTCAACAACCTGCTTTTGTCCGCGCAGCTGGCCTTGCAATGTAGCAAGCTGATTCTTTTGTTGAACTGCGGTTGTTTTCTGGCCTTCCATATCTTTTTTAATCGATTGGAGAGCTGTCATATTTTCTTGAATACTTTCTTCAAGAGATTCAAGGTAGCGGACCTGATTCACAAAATCGGAAAGATTTGATTCAGTTAAAATTATTTCCATTAATGATTCATTGTCATATTCTGCCAATACTTGAATTACATCCGATATTTCCTTCTTCTTTTTATCTATTTCGTCCTGTTTTTCATCAATATCTAAAGATAGCTCTTCAATTTTTAAAGTAGTAGACGATATCTTAGCTGAAGTGATATAAATGTCATTCTGGAGTTTTTTAATCCTGCTGGCAATAGTGGCAAGTTGATTATTGAGCGTGTTCTTCGCGCCCTGGGTACTCTCCAGTTCTTTTTTGTAAGCAGCTGCCTGCGCTTCTAATTGTTTTATTTCTTGCTCTTTTTGCTCGATTTGCTGTTTTAAATCATCAACTAAACTAGCCCGGCTAATTTGGGGTAAAAGCGTTGAAACAAGCAATAAAAGACAAATTATGGAAATTAATTTTTTCATTTTATCAGCTCAATCGCTTTTTTAATTCTCTCTAATGTTTTTTTCTTGCCTAAAATTTCTGCGATTTCAAATGGACCTGGAGATTTATCTCTACCACTCAAAGCAACTCTTAATGGCCAGAGTAATTTTCCTCTGTCGTTATTGTTAAATTCTTTTGCTGCTGACATAAGAACTGCTTTTAGTTTATCTGCCCGAAAATCCCTTTCCTTAATGTCGCACAATATGGAGTAGGATTTATCAAGGGATGCTTTGATTTCTATTTTATCCGCGTCTTTCCATTTTAACAGATTTTGGTCATATTTTAAATCCTTAAAGAAAAACCTAGTCGCATCCCCCATTTCAAAGAGTTTGGTTATCCTTTCTTTTTCTAAGACAATAATTTTCTCTAAATCTTTTTGTTTATAATCTATTTTCTCTGGTAAATATTTCAAACATAATTTTGTTAAATCTTTTATCGGCATTTTACGGATATACTGACTGTTAAACCAATTCAGTTTCTCTATATTGAAAATTGCCCCACCTTTTTGGATTTTTTCGAGCGAAAATTCTTTTTCTAATTCTTTTAAAGAAAAAATCTCTCTCTCGTCTCCCGGATTCCAACCTAATAAGGCCATAAAATTTCTCATTGCTTCAGGCAAGTATCCTTGTTTGCAGTAATCAGTTAAAGAAACAGCGCCATGCCTTTTGCTTAATTTAGAACGGTCGGGGCCAAGAATCAACGGTAAATGAGCAAATTGCGGAGGATTCCAACCTAACGCCTCATAAATCAAAATCTGTTTCGAGGTATTGGTAATATGATCCTCTCCCCTGATGACGTGGCTGATTTTCATTTCAAAATCATCAATAACTGCAGCAAAATTATAAAGCGGGGTCTTCAAATCCTTGGCAATGGAAAAATCACCCAACACTGAACTATCTACCTCTACATTGCCTCGAATTATGTCGTTGAAAACCACTTTTTTATTGGGATTTCTAAACCAGATGATTTCTTTTTTATACGCTTTACCTGAATCTAAAAGTTCTTTCAAATATTTTTCATAAATCTTGGTGCGTTTGCTCTGATAATATAATTCGTCCCATTTCAGTCCCAGCCATTTAATCCCTTCTAAAATGTCTTTTTCAAATTCTTTTTTAGAACGCTGCTTATCAGTATCTTCAATGCGCAAAATAAAATCACCTTTATTGTGTTTGGCAAAAAGGTAATTAAATAATGTAGTGCGCGCCGAGCCTACGTGAAATAATCCCGTTGGCGACGGCGCAAATCTAACCCTGATTTTAGAGTTTTTAGTCATGTCTGTATTATATCAAATCAAGGAAAATAAAAAAAGGAGCGTAATGGCATTGGCCACGCTCCTTGTAAAACGTTTTAGATCCAGCTTTCGGATTCAGTTTTAGATTTAGAAGAAGATGGAATAATGTAATATACCTTCTCAAGATTTGGATACTTCTCAAACTCTTGTCCTGGAACAATTCTTTTACTGATCTTTACATCAAATTTTTCCGGGATTTCCTCGATTTCATGGCCAAACTTGTCCAGTAGAATATCGGCGCGAATCTTATAAAGTCGAATATCGTTGTGCAAAATATTATCGCCGTTTTGCGGATCGATGAAGACGACTTTGTCCTTTACATGTTTAAGGGTTAAAAATACGATGTTGTCTTTGCTCCGGAATTCCGATATTTTCTGGAAATTTTCTCCGGCCGGAAGATGGGTTTGTGGACGCCCATAACCAAAAAACCTTCCCGCGAACAAAACAATGATCATCCCGACAAGCATAATCATGACAAAGAACAAATTGAAACCAGCAGTTCCTAACATTAAAGACCAAACTAAAACCATTAAACCCGTCAATAGAAGTGCCCAAAACTCTCCTTTTTTCATTTTAACCTCCTTATTAGGATTTTTATCCCAATATTTACATTATATACCCATTTAAAATATCTGTCAAATTATTTAGATTGTTTTTTTAACCCACTACTTTATTCCGATCGTAAAGAAGTAATGGATTAATTATATTTTTATCTCTTCAACCAATAATAATCTTACAAATCTATCTAGTTTATAATTTTTTATTAATTGTTGAGTTGGTTTAAATACGTCGTAAGGGCAAATCCAAATACTTTTTTGAAGATTTTGATATCCTAAATATTTAAGTTTTTCGCGGAATAAATCCCTATTTTTTCTTAATTTCTCGGGAATATCAAATAATACCATTTGCCATTTTTTATCGGAACGCTGGTTTTTATAATTTGTTTTTAATCCAATATCGAAAATCTTATCTATCCCTTTAGGCGTAATTAATACGGCCTTTCGGTTTTTTAGATCTTTGACATTTAAGTATCCCCTATTTTTTAAATCTCTGACTATATTGGCAAATCTTTCTTTCTTTTTCTTATTTCTATATTGTTCCCAGTATATATCTCTTACTTTATATAAATCTGGCCAAATCATTTCAAACGGATCTTTAAATCCGTGCCATTTATTAGATAATAAAGAATTCGTTACCTTGTCTTTGGTCTTTATTAGTTTCCATATATCCCAAAGTAATTTTTCAGTAAGATGAAGTTTCATAATTTAATTATAATATAATGAAATAATTTCCGCAACATTCTTCCGATCGGAGAAAAGTGATAGGTGATGAAAAGTTTTAGGAATAAATAATTTTAAAGAAATAAAAAAAGGAGCGGTGGATTTAATCAACCATCACGCTCCTTATTCTGTTAAATTATTTTAGCAAATTTTAAGATTTCGTCGCGGATTAATTCTGGTGTTTGGGGATTGTAAAAAGATTTGGCTTTTTGGGACATTTCAGAAAGTTTTTGCGGATTGGATAATAAATTGGAAATCTGCTCCAATAAAATATTTGGGGTGAGATTTTCCTGGTTTAAAACAATCGCCCGAGGTATGTGTTCACCCCCCTTCGCCAAGGCTTCGGCGGGGCGAGCGAACTCGAAAGCATTCTCTTGCTGATGATTAGCTGCAGCACTCGGTAAAGGGATTAAAATTGACGGTTTGCCAAGAGCAGCAACTTCAAAAATACTGCCTGCCCCTGCCCTGTTAATGATTAAATCAGCAACAGCATAGGCATATTTCAATTGTTCAACATCCAAAAACGGATAAAGATGATAATCGGAAGTTTCGGGGATATTTTTTCTTATTTCTGCAAAATTCTCCTGTCCGCAGGCATGTATAATTTCGGCCATTTCTAAAATACGGGGCAGAAAATCAGTAATGATTTCATTTATCTTCTGCGCTCCTTGTGAACCGCCTAAAATTAAAATTATTGGCTTATTGGTTTGAATTTGAAATAGCTCTTTCGCTTTGTTTTTATCGCCATTTAATAATTCCTTACGCACAGGATTACCAATAACAATAATTTTTCTCTGGTGTTTCGTTTTAAAATATTTTTTGCTGTTTTCGAATGAGAGAATGATTCTTTTCGCGAATTTCGCCATTTTTCTATTTGCCAGTCCGGGCACAGCATCCGAATCGTGAATTATGATAGGAATGCGATAAATCCAAGCAACAAACACAACCGGAAAACTTCCATAACCACCTTTTGAAAAAATAATATCCGGCATCCAGTGAAATAAATGCCAAAATGATTGGATTATTCCGACAATTGTTTTTATAAATTCGATTAAAAGAAGCGGGTCAAAATATCTTTTGAATTTCCCAGCGGTGATAAATTTGGCTTTAATGTCTCCTAAATTTTCTCTGGCAAAACCATCCGGTCCCAAATAATAAAATTCTTGTGTGTCTTGAAAAGACTCCCTGATAGCAATTATGGGGAATATATGCCCTCCCGTTCCTCCGCCAGTAAATAATATACGCATAATTAGAATAATTAGGTTAATTTTGATATTTAGATATATTAACTAAAATGCCGGCGCCGGCTAATGTTATGATCAATGCTGAACCGCCGTAACTGACGAATGGCAAAGGAATACCAGTCAAGGGAATCAGTCCCGAAATAGCACCGATATTGATTAATGCCTGAAATCCGAACCAGCAAACAATGCCGATTGCCAGCAATTTCCCAAAATCATCAGGCAGATTTTTACTAATTCTCAAGCCTTTAAAAATCAGAAAAATTATTAAAATTATAAAACCTATACTCCCAACAAAACCAATTTCCTCGGCAATAATCGCGAAAACAGAATCCCCCATTGGTTCTGGCAGATAACTGTATTTCTGAACACTGTGGCCCAGGCCTCTGCCGAATAATCCCCCAGAACCGATTGCCAGCAACGCCTGGTTTATCTGGTAACTGATGCCCTGCGGATCTATGGATGGATTAAGAAACGTGATAAATCTTTGTATTCTGTGTGGAAAAAACTTTATCAGGGAAAAAAGCGCAATTGCGTAGCAGGTAACCATAATTACCAAATCACGGATTCTCGCACCGCCTAAAAAATACATGATTGAGCCGACAATAACAATCAAAACAAGAGTTCCAAGATCTTTTTGCAAGGTCATTAACCCAGCAATAACTGCGACAATAACCAGAAACGGAATTAATGTCGGCTGACTTCCGCGTCTACTGAAAAATGCAGCTAAATAGATAATCAAAGCCAATTTCAGAAATTCCGAAGGCTGAAAAGTTATCTGGCCTATTGCTATCCAGCGCTGCGCTCCGCCGTGCCCGTAACTTAACTGAGGAACAAAAACCAAAGCCGAAAGAACTAAAGCAGCAAAAAATATCAACAAAGAAAATTTCTTCCAAATCCTATAATTTATTTTTTGGCAAATAAAAAAAGCAATCAATCCCACACCTACGCCATAAATTAATTGGTGGAAAAAATAATAATATGGTTTTCCGGTTTGCTCTTGAGAAATCACCATTGAAGCATTAAAGAGCATTGCCAGCCCGAAAATCAATAAAAGAAAAATGACAATTACCAATCCTTTATCTGGTCTGCGCGTTCTCATGTTCTTTTTAAAACTTTTCCTGTTCTTTTGCCGGTAGGAAGGCTATTTTCAACAGCAATCTTGCCGTTAACAAATACGTATTCTATGCCTTCTGAAAACTGGTATGGATTCTCGAAAGTCGCCTTATCCCTAATTTTTTCCGAATTAATCAAAACTAAATCAGCCCAATAATTCCTTTTAACCAATCCCCTGTCTTTCAATCCCAATTTTTGGGCAGGACCGCCGGTAATTTTATAAATTGCTTCTTCCCAGGATATTATATGCTCATCCTCAACATATTTTCTTAAGAATCTCGGAAAGGCGCCGAAACAACGCGGATGAACTAAATCGTTTTTCGTCTTTACGTAACCGATATCATAGCCGGCGCTGTCAGAAGCAATAAAGCTTAAATTGTTTAAGATGCCCATTTTTACGTTTTCCTCGCTCAGAGTATCTATAAAAACATTTATCCTCGCTTGGGAAATTAAAAGCATATTAATTATTGCCTCTTCGATGCTTGTTTCCTGAGCCTTGGCAATATCGGTAATTTTCCTGCCGATAAATGATTTACTGATTGGCGACATTGCCACAATAACCTTATCATATTCATAAGCTTTTTTCTCTTGCATTTCTTTAATAACTTTTGCCCTGATTGCCGGATCTTTTAATCTTCTCAAAAGCTGAACCTTCCCTCCCTCTGCGACCCAATCGGGCAAAAGGGTATAAAGCACAGAACCGGTTACAGTATACGGATATGTGTCAAAGTTTATATTTACTTTTTTTTCGGCTTCTATTAATTCGATTGCTTTTTTCATATTCGGCCAATGATTCTCGCCCATTGCTTTAAGATGAGATATTTCAGTATTCACTCCGGTTTTTCTAGCAATAAGAATAGTCTCCTCGATTGCCGGAATTAATTCTTCAGCTTCTCCCCTGACGTGAGTTGTGTAAAGCCCGTCAAAACTTTTAACTATTTTCGCCAATTCAATAATTTCTTTAGTTGTGGCAACTTTTGCATGACTATAAACCAAACCAGTTGATAATCCAAAAGCGCCTTGTTTCATTGCTGTATTTAGCATATCAACCATTATTTTCAATTCTTTAGGTTTGGTTTCCCTGTATTCATCTTTCAATAATCCCCTTCTCAATGTCGAATGGCCGACTAAACTGGCAAAATTAACTCCGAGTTTAATTTTCCCTAAAACATTAATAAATTCTTCAAAGGTCAGCCAGTTCAAATTTATCTGTGTGGTATCTGTCCATTTCTGAATTGCTTTCAATGCATCTGCTGAAATTAATGGGGCCAAAGAAGAACCACAATTTCCTCCCAAAATTGTGGTTATGCCTTGTCTTAATAAGCTTTCTAATCCCGGCATTGTAAAAAGCGTTAGATATGTGTCAGAATGATTGTTTAAATCTATAAATCCCGGAGTTAAATATAATCCTTCGGCATTAATAACTTTCGCGGCCTTTGATGGGCTTATATCTCTTTTGATTTTTTCTATTCTACCCGCATAAATAGCCACATCGGCTTTGTATTTGCTGTTTTTTGCGCCATCGATAATGATAGGATTTTTTATTAAAATATCGTACATATTTTAGCTATTTTAAAATTAACTTATTAGTATATTAGAAAAAATTACTGTCTATAAAAAATAAGATGATTCCGATTACTGCTGCTACGCCGGAAATAATCCAAAAACGCATGGTCACTTTTGTTTCTGGCCATCCTTTTGCTTCAAAGTGATGATGAATCGGAGCCGACAAAAATACCTTTTTATGTCTGATTTTTTTGGAAGCCACCTGGATTATCACCGAGAGCGATTCCATTACTAGGATAAATCCAATAAAAGGCAGAAAAAACAAACAATTAGTAAGCATGGCAATAACGCCAAGCGTAATCCCCAACGACATCGAACCAGTATCGCCCATAAAAAACCGCGCGGGATTTATATTGAACCATAAAAATGCCAAGAGGGCACCGACAATTGCCCCGCAAAAAGCTGCTAATTCAATTTTGCCTTGGTAAAAACAAATTGCGGCAAAAGCGGAAAACGCAATAAGAAGTATTCCTCCTGCCAGTCCGTCCAAACCGTCTATTTCATTAGTTGAAAATGCTGAGGCAACAATTGCAAAAATGAAAATCGGAATATACCACAAACCAATATTAAAATCTCCGAAAAACGGAATATGGAGCAAATCCCAATCCAGTTTAAAATAAAACCAATAACCAGCAATGGCAGCAATAATAGTGTAGATGATTATTTTGTGCCTCATTTTTAGACCCTTTCCATATTTCCCGATTTTGGAAATTCCCAATAAATCATCAATCACGCCGATAATAGCAGCAAAGATTAAAACTCCCAGTGGCAGAAGAGTCTGTTTTCTGGTCAGAAAATTATAATCAGAAAAAATCGAGTTCGGACCCAACAATTTGGTCAACAGCAAAATTCCGACAGATAAAACAGCAACAACCACCCAAATTAAAATTCCACCCATTGTCGGCGTACCCTCTTTTTTCTTATGTAAAGCAGTAAAAATAGGAGTATTACCTTCATTCCTGATTGCTTTGCCTACTTTATATTTATATAAAAAATGAGTAAGAATCGGCGTAGAAAATAATGCCACAACGAAAGAAACAGCCGTGATAGTCAAAATTTTTATAACCGGAAATATATCTATTGCCATATCCATGCTTTTTGTGCCCAATCTATCAGTTTCGAAGTGTCGTCTTCGCGCTGAGAAGAGCCCAAAATTACTGTAATTAAATAATTATCAGAAATATTGGAAATATTAGAAATAGTCACCATACATCCGCCGGCTTCATCAGTGAAGCCGGTTTTCCCGCCGATTAATTGCGGAATCTTGCCTAGCAGTTTGTTGGTGTTGGTTATATTGTGAATGAATTTTTTATCAATCGAGAAAATAGTTGTTTGTGGAGTTTTTAATATTTCTAAGATCAAAGGGACGTTTAATGCGCGTTTGGCAATTATAGCCATTTCCGAAGCAGTTGATTGATTTAAGAAATCCAATCCGATTGGCTCGACAAATTGAGTATTTTTTAAATTCATCTCTTGCGCTTTTCTATTCATCAAATAAATAAAAGTATCAAAATTTATTTTTGTGCCATCTCCAGCTAAAGCCATTGCTGCATCATTGGAAGATTCAACCAACATAATATAAAGCAGGTCTTTTACTTTTAGCTCTTCACCGTTAATTAATCCTCCATTATTGCCATTGATATCAACCGAGTCTTTAGAAATTTTAATAATATCCTCAGGATTGTAATTTTCCAAAGCAATGATTGCGGTCATCAATTTGGTTAAACTAGCAATGGGCAAAATTTGTTCTGCGTTTTTTTTGAATAAAACATTATTGGTATTATCTTGTTTGAAATTGAAAACGATTGCTGATTTGGCCAAAATTTCCGGTTCCGGAATAATCCAGTTTCTAACCGGAAAAAATACTGTATCTATATTTTCCGCTGTCGGAAGTTTTATCGGCGTGACATCACCTTCTGTTTGTTTGATTGAAGCTTGAATTGGATTGTTTTTGCCATTTTCAACTTTACCGACTAAATATAAGCCCCAAGCTATAAGAATTAACAGTAAAACAACCAATATTTGCAGAAAATATTTCTTAATCATTTTTTCTTTATATTTATTCCTAATTCTTTTAATTGCTCTTTATCAATTCCGCTTGGTGCGTTCATCATTAAATCTCTGCCATCGCCGGTCTTGGGGAAGGCAATCACTTCGCGGATGCTCGGCTCGTTCCTTAAAATCATCAAAAACCTGTCTATGCCAGTGGCGATTCCGCCATGTGGCGGGACTCCGTATTCAAAAGCCCCAAGTAAATGCCCAAATTTTTCTTTAATGTTTTCTTTTTTGTTACCCATTATTTCGAACACCGCTTCAAGTATTCTGGGATTATGCTCCCTGGTTGAACCGCCACCAATCTCATAGCCATTGCAAACAAA
This sequence comes from Minisyncoccota bacterium, assembly GCA_035528175.1. Taxonomy (GTDB): domain Bacteria; phylum Patescibacteriota; class Minisyncoccia; order RBG-13-40-8-A; family RBG-13-40-8-A; genus JAHILA01. The sequence goes on along the minus strand of DATKZC010000016.1, from coordinate 22,862 downwards.
ATCATATTGATGGGCTAAAAATTTATCGGGATTTTTCTTTAATTCTTTGATAAATTCTTTTTCCGACAAATCTTTTGGGTTTTGAATTTTGGTAAATGGATGATGCACCGCATCCCACCGTTTTTCGCTTTCCTTCCATTCAAATGCCGGAAAATCAACAACAAATGCAAATGCCAGTTCATTTTTATCATTATTATCTTTGCGCAAATCCGGCTTATCACTTTTATATTCTTTCATTGCTTCTTTGTAGGTTAATCGCGGAAATGGAATTTTGGCAATGTGTTTTTCCGGAGCGAGTTTTTTAACTATTTCTATATATAATTCCTCAATTAAACCCAAAATATCTTTTTGTTCGGAAAAACTTATTTCTAAATCCAGTTGTGTAAATTCCGGCTGCCTGTCTCCCCTGCTATCTTCATCCCTGAAACATCTAGTGATTTGAAAATATTTTTCTATTCCAGCCACCATTAATAATTGTTTGTATTGTTGAGGCGATTGTGGCAAGGCATAAAAATTTCCCTGCGAAATTCTTGACGGCACGACATAATCCCTTGCGCCTTCTGGAGTTGATTTAGTTAAAATTGGAGTCTCGATTTCAACAAATTCCTTACCTGATAAAAAATTTCTCATAAACTGGGCAGTTTTGTGACGCAAAATCAGATTTTCCTTCATCCTTTGCCTACGGATATCTAAATATCTGTATTTTAATCTGCTTTCCTCATTTACTTCATAACCATCAGTATCTAAAGCAAATGGCGGTGTTTGAGCTTTATTTAAAATTTCTAATTTTTCTGCCTGCATTTCTAATGTTCCGGTTTTTAGATTTTTATTGACCATTTTCTCTGGCCTCTCATTTATCCTGCCTTCAATTGAAATTACCCATTCCGAACGCAGTTCTCCGGCCTGGCCAGACATCCCTGGAGGAAAAACAACCTGCAATAACCCAGAGCGGTCACGAAGGTCAATAAAAATAAGTTTCCCATGGTCTCTGCGTGAATGCACCCATCCACACACTTTTACCATCTCTCCTGTTTTTTTAATTGTATCCAATATAGCAATCCTTTCCATATGCATAATTTTACCACAAACATTTTCTGGAGTAAATAAAAAAGCGGGGTCAACCGCTTTTTAAATGCTAATACTAAAAAATTATTTGATTTCTAGAATTTTGTAGTGGACTTTGCCACTGGGGGTGTGGACGATTACCTCATCGCCTTTCTCTTTGCCTAAAAAGGCTCGCCCCAATGGTGATTCATTTGATATTTTCCCGGATAATGGGTCAGCTTCTTCTGACCCCACAAGTATGAACTCCTTTTTTGCCTCGCTGTTTTTCACAATTATCCTACATCCGACTTCTGCTTTATCGCATTTTCTATCTTTGGAAATAATTACCGCTTCTCCCAGCAACTGTTCCAATTCTTTTATCCTGCCCTCGTTGAATGCCTGAGATTCTTTTGCCTCAGCGTATTCTGCGCTCTCGCTAATATCCCCTCTTTCCTGAGCTTCTTGGATTTGTTTAGAAATTTCCTTTCTGTTTTCTTTTAATTCTTTTAGCGTCTCGCGGAGTTCTTTAAATTTTTCTGAACTTATATATTTCATTTTTATATTTAATAATAACTTAAATAAAACGATTGTCAACCCCGTAGCTGCATGGCAAAACATTATTTTGAAAAATACCAATTTAGAATTTCTCTGGCCACTGCAACCGACACACCTCCTTTTTCTGCGCCGTTTTCAATCAGCACCGTAATGACAATTTCTGGATTTTCATATGGCGCGAAAGCAGTGAACCAAGCATGGGGGGACATGCCAGATGCTTCAGCGGTTCCTGTTTTGCCTGCTACTTCAACGGGTAAATCATTTAACGACATAGCTGTTCCCGAAACAATTGTCTCCCTCATTCCTTGTCTGACAATTTCAAGGTTTTCTTCTTTGATAAAATTTTCCCTAATTAATTTTGGCTGAGTCAATTCTGTTAATTGTGGCTGGTATAGTTTTCCATTATTGGCGATTACCGCAATGGCTGATGTAAGTTGTAATGGATTCATCAAAACATCGCCTTGGCCGATTGAAGTGTTGTAAGTATCACCAATAAACCATTCTTGATTTTTAGTTTCTTTTTTCCAATCTGCATCGGGTATAAATCCCACAATCTCTCCGGGTAAATCGATTCCGGTTTTCTCTCCCCATCCGAATAGTTCCAGATATTTTTTAATCCTATCTATTCCTAATCCTTCTTGATTTCCATAGCCGCCACCGACAGTATAAAAATAAACATCGCATGATTCGGCAATGGCCTTTGTCATATTTACCGCACCATGAGTATCCCAATCCCTGAAAGTCCAATAAATATTTCCACTACTATTGAATAAATTTATCAAACCAGGGCAATTAATTATCTTATCGGGGTTTATTGTATTTTCTTCCAAGGCCGCAGAAGCAATCATTGGTTTTATAGTTGAACCCGGCGGGTATCTACCGGAAATCACCCTGTTAATTAAGGGATTATTCTTATCTTGAAATATCTTTTGGATATATTCTGAATTGCCTTTAATAAAACTATTATTGTCAAAACTCGGAAAACTGACCAAAGCCAAAATTTTGCCGTTTTGCGGATTCATAGCAATTGCCGCTGCCCTTGACGTAGACATTCCACTTAATCTGGATTTTAAGGATTGGTAAAGAACTTTCTGTAATTCTGCATCTACGGATAAAATTAAATCATTTCCGGGAATTGGATCTTTAACTGCTAATATTTTTTGGGTTTTCCCCTTATTGTCTATTTCTATAAGTTCTTCACCATAAGTCCCGCGAAGCCGGTTTTCGTAATATTCTTCGATTCCTGTTCTCCCAATATAATCATCGAGAAAATATTTCCTCTCCTTAACTTCCTTAGGAGAAACTTTTCCGATATAACCCAAAATATGAGAAAATATAACGCCGTCTTCATAATATCTCCGGCTGTTTTTCTGAATTTTTATTTCAGAGATAATATTAAATTCCGATTCCAGGAAAATCGCTTTTTCTTTTTCTAAATCTTCAACAACAATAATAGGATAAGAAATTTCTTTATTTTGTTCTATTTTGTCCTGAATTATATCCTCCGATATGCCTATCACTTCAGATAATTTTTTTATTATCTCCTTGTAATTAGCTTCTTTTATAAGATCTGCTGGAATAATCGCCAAATCAAGTTTGGGAATATTTATGGTTAACGGAGTTTTATTTTTATCGTAAATTATTCCCCTTAACGGTTCTATGGGATAAGAACACATCCTGTTCCCCTCGGCCAGATTGCGCCAATAAACTCCATTAAGAATCTGCAAATGGAAACTCTTGGTAAAAAGCAAGATTAGAACAACAACAATAAAAACCAAAAAAATTCTTAGAATGTTTTCCTTTATCGGTTTCTCTAATTTTTCCCGTTCACTGTCAGGAGATTCTTTCAATCTTTTTGAATCCATTAAAATCTCTTCGGTTTCAATGTCCTCGCTGAATTTGCGTTTTACTTTAAATTTCTTTGAATTTACCCACATAAAATTTTATTAAATAAAAAATCGGCAGCGCTAAAATTGAATTATAAATAATTTTAGCGACCAAGCCCGACAACGATAAATTTGAACCGCTTATAAATAATAATAATTCATAGAATAAAGAAGAAATCAGAAAAATTAAAATGAGCGACAATTTATTTTCTTCTTTTAGTATTTTTTTATTCAAAAATAGGGAAAAAAGGCACGATAAAAGCAGAAAAAGAACGGAAATTCCTAAAATATTCTGCAGAGAATAAAAATCCAGAAATAATCCGGACACAATTATCCAGCCAAGATTCTTTTTCCAGTCCCCCACAATAGCTAAACTTACAATAGCCAAAAAAATCAAATTTGGATAAACGCCAACAATTTTCAGATGCGGGAAAATTCCAATTTGTAAAAACAACACAACAAGAATAAAAATTATAACCAAAATAATTCTCATTTTATTATAAAAACGTTTTCAAGTTTTGAAAAATCAACAGCAGGAGTAATAATTATTTTTTTAAAAATTTGATTGTCCGATGTATCAATGTTTTCGATTTTGCCGATTAAAATCCCCTTAGGATAAAGATTGTCCATGCCGGAAGTAATTATCCTTTCGTTGATTTCCAAATTTTCGTTCTTCGGTATGAAATCTATAAATAATCCGCCTTTATCATCTCTTTTCACCAATCCCTCAATGCGATTTTTTTCTATAATTCCGGCAACAACTGAATCTTTCTGAATAATCAAGGTTATTTTTGAAAAACTCGGATTAACTTCACTGATTTTACCTACTAATGCGTTTTCCGGCGATATTGCAATCATGTCCTTAATTATACCGTGCTTTGAACCTTTATTTATTAAAATCCAGTCCTGGATTCCCTGAATATCCTTGCCCACAACCGAAGCTACCTCTTTAATTTGTTGTTCCGATTTGGAAATGTTTAATGCTTCTTTTAAAATATCATTTTCTCTCTTAACTTCTATCAGCGTAGAATTTTCTGCCTCTAAAACTAAATTTTCCTGTTTTAGCACAAGATTTTCCTCATTTAAATCGCCAATTGAAAATATGATTCGGAAAAACCCGCTTATTCCATTTCCGATATTGGAAAAAAATCTTCCTATTGGCGAAAATATTTTGTAAACAAAATTCCCAAGTCCTTTATTAAGACCAGGGATAAAATTTAATACAATCAGAACAATTATTAAAATTAAAATAATTGTAATCGTTTCTTTCATATAAATTTACTTATTTCGGCACCTCGCCGTAATCGCTCTCGATTAAAACTTCTCTTAATTTATCCAAATCCTCTAAAATAATTCCTGCGCCGCGCGCAACTGCAGTCAATGGATCGTCTATAATTTTCACAGGCATTTTCGTTTCTTCTCGGATTAATTTATCCAAACCCCTGAGCAAGCTTCCACCACCGACCAAAACAATTCCCCTATTCATAATATCAGCAACCAATTCCGGCGGCGTCTGTTCAATTGTATCTTTTATGGCGCTTACAATTGCTTCATTAGAGGCATAAAGCGCTTCTCTGATTTGGTCGCTACTCACCACAATTTCCTTGGGTAAGCCAGTGATTAAATCTCTACCCCTGATTGGCGCTTCCAAAATATCTTCCAATTCATAAGCCGAACCAATAGCAATTTTAATATCCTCGGCAGTTTTTTCTCCCAAGGCAAGCTTTAATTCGTCATGGGCATAATTTATTATATCTTGGTTCAATTTGTCTCCTGCTATTTTTAAAGTTTGGCTGGACACAATGCCACCCAAAGAAATTACAGCTATATCGGTTGTTCCTCCGCCAATATCAACTATCATATTGCCAAATGCCTCCTGAACCGGCAAACGAGCGCCGATTGCTGCAGCCATGGCTTGTTCTACTAGATAAACCTCTCTACCTCCGGCGCCTATGGTAGCATCCTTGACTGCCTTTTTTTCTACTTCGGTAATACCTAATGGAATTCCGATAATAATTCTCGGCCTGGGTAAAATAGTAAAAGAGTCCCTATGAACTTTATGAATAAAATAACGAAGCATCTGTTCAGTCACCTCGAAATCAGAAATTGCCCCTTCTCTTAAGGGTCGGGTAGCAGAAATATGAGCTGGAGTACGGCCAACCATTTTTTTTGCTTCATCGCCGATTGCTAATATCTGTCCTGTTTTCTGGTTAACTGCCACTACTGACGGCTCGTTAATCACAATCCCCCGCCCTTTTACATAAACAAGGGTAGTTGCTGTGCCTAAATCAACACCAATATCTTTAGAGAGTTTTCCAAGAATTTTATCAAACATTTTAATACGCCTTAGCAAATAATACTTCTTTACCCTCCTTTCCACATTTAATGCATTTACCTATTTTATTTTTCCCAAAAGGAATACATCTAATTGTGGCCTTTGTTTCATCCTGTATTTTCTTTTCACATTTAGCGTCCCCGCACCAATGAGCTTTAATAAATCCACCTTTTTCTTTCAGTATTTTTTTAAATTCATCATAAGATTTTGCTTCGTTGGTATTATCTTCGGTGAATTTTTTGGATTTTACAAATAATCTTTTCTGCATTTCATCCAATAATTTTTCTGGATTGAATTGCTTCAAGGAAATGCTGTTCTTCTTTAATTCGTCTCTTAAAACATAAGTTATCCTATTTTCTTTCGCTTCTTTCGGCCCGATTTCCAATCTTAATGGCGCGCCTTTCAATTCCCATTCATTAAATTTCCAGCCAGGGCTTTGTTCTTTATTGTCCACTAAAAATCTGATTTTTTTGTCTTTAAGGATTTTTTCTATTTTGGAAACAAAACTTTTAACTTTCGCATCAAAACTAATAGGAATAATTACAATCTGGTATTGGGTAATCTTCGGTGGCAAAACTAATCCTTTGTCATCACCATGGGCCATAATTATTGCGCCAATCATTCTCGTACTTATGCCCCAGCTGGTTTGCCAGACATTATTCTTTTTACCCTTTTCGTCCAAAAATTCAATGCCGAATGATTTGGAAAAATTCTGTCCTAGTTGATGTGAGGTTCCCATTTGCAATGCCTTGCCATCTTTCATCAATGCTTCAAATGTAAGAGTATAATTTGCTCCGGCAAATTTTTCCGCATCAGTTTTTTTACCTGGTATGGAATAAATCGCCAAATACTCTTCGGCAAAGTCCCTGTACATTTTTAAGGCAGCTTGTGCCATCTCATCTGCTTCTTTTTCTGTTGCGTGCGCTGTATGGCCTTCTTGCCATAAAAATTCCATTGTCCTTAAAAATAACCTTGTTCTCATTTCCCATCTTACAATATTCGCCCATTGATTTATTTTTAAAGGCAAATCTCTGTATGATTGAATCCAATTTTTAAAAACATCATACATGATTGTTTCTGAAGTCGGTCTGACTGCTAATTTTTCTTCAAGTTTTTTACCTCCTCCGTGGGTTACCCATGCAACCTGCGGATTAAATCCTCCTACGTGCTCTGCTTCTTTTTTGAAAAATCTTTCAGGGACAAACAAAGGGAAATAAGCGTTTTCCGCGCCTAATTCCTTGATTTTAATATCCATGGCTTTTTGGATGTTCTCCCAAACTGCATAGCCATAAGGCTTAATAATCATGCAGCCCTTTACTGGCGAATAATCAGCCATTCCTGCTTTTAAAACCACGTCATTATACCATTTTGAAAAATCTTCAGATTGTTTTGTAAGCATATTTTTAAAAAAGTTTTATTACATCTCTTAAAGTCACAATTAACATTAAGCCAATTAAAATTGCGAAACCGAGGGTGTTGGCAATTCTTTCAGTTCTAACTTTTATCGGCTTGCCTTTTATTTTTTCAATCAACAAAAATAATAATCTGCCGCCATCCAATGCCGGAAACGGAAGAATATTCAAAAGCGCAAGATTAATTGAAAGAATTGCTGTAAATTGCAAAACATAAACCCAACCCAATTGCACCATCTGAAAAGTAAGCGTCGCAATCCCGACTGGACCGGCAACTTCACCGATCATTGTACCTTTGAGAATTAATGTTTTTAACAGCATCCAAAGCATTTCAATCATAGTGATAAACATTCTACCAGTTGCTTCAAATCCTTTTAAAATTGCCTTATACCAAGGATAAGAAATTAATCCGGTTTTTGACATGGCGACTCCTAAAGCGCCTTCACCTTCTGGCGGATCAATTCTGGGCACTATATTTTTCTGTAAAATTTCATTTCCTCTTTTAATTTCAACAATGATTTCTTGTCCAACATGAAAAGCTACAAAATTTTGCACTTCTTCAACTTCTTTAATTTCTACTTTTTCATTGCCATGCAACATAAACAACAGCGCATCTCCTATTTTAATTCCGGACTCCTGAGCTGGGGAATTCTTGGCAATATCGACTATTTGAATCTGAATATTCCTATAATTCGCTCCATTGCCTTCAACAAAACTCGGAACTCCTATAGCATGAACAATAGAAAGCAGAATTACGGCAACCAACAGATTCATTAACACGCCCATTACCAGAATTATTGCCCTTTGCCAAATTGGTTTATTATGAAAAGCGAATTTACTGCGGCTGCGTTTTTCCTCGCTTGTCTCGCCGAGAATTTTAACAAACCCTCCAAGTGGAATTAAATTCAAAGAATAAATTGTTTCTTTTCTTTTAAAACTAAAAATCCGGGGAGGAAAACCAAAGCCGAATTCTTCGACTTTTACCCCGGCTTTTTTTGCGCTGATAAAATGCCCCAGTTCGTGGGCAAAAATCAGCACGCCTAATATTAAAATAAAAACAATAATCGTCAGTAACATAAATTATACTGTCATTATCTCTGTTTCTTTAGATTTTTTCATTTCGTCAATTTTATTGTTGTAATCATCAATTACTTTTTGCAATTCGTCTTTGGCGCGAAATTTATCGTCTTCGCGAATTTCACCTTTTTTTTCCAATTCCTGAATTTCTTTCCAGATTTTTTCCCGATTTAAACGAATGGAAATTCTCGCTTCTTCGGCTTTTTCAGAAACTATTTTCACATATTCTTTTCTCTGCTCTTCGTCTAAAGAGGGAATATTTATCCTGATTAAATCACCATCGACAATCGGACTGAAGCCGGACTTGGCCCTAATTCCTTTTTCTATATCCTGTAAAATCGCTTTATCCCATGGCTGGATAGTAATTAAGCGCGACTGGGGAATACTTATAGAAGCAAGTTGTTTTAATGTGAATTTCTGGTTGTAGCAGCTGATTTCAATATCTTCAACCATTGCCGGCGTTGCGCGACTGGTCTTAATTTTCGCCATCTCAATTTTTAGAAAAGCTATTGTTTTTTCAAATTCCGGTTTTAAATTGTCTAATATTTGTTTATACATAAAATTAAATTCTCTAATACTAACCGCGGGTTAACATTGCTCGCGGATATCATACTTTTACTTTTTTGAATTTCCTTAAGAATATTTAATAATTGTTGTGTATTGTGGTCGTCACGCTGTGGGTAATCAGCCGTAGGCTGAATTAATTTTTCCCTGAACCAAAATATCCATGAATCCAAAATTGCAAAAATTTCTGAATTATCGTCCCGCTTAATTACTTTTTCTATATATTTAAAAATATCATTTAACGGCTTTTTAAGAATATTGACGTACTCTTCATTGATAAAATCTTTTGCTATTTTATTTAAAGAAACAGATTTGAACCTGATTTCCTGTAATCTAGAAAGGATCGTTTTCGGTAATAATTCTGGAGTTTGCGTGATTAAAATCAGAATCGTATTCCCTTGCGGTTCTTCCAGCGTTTTTAACAAGGCGTCTGTTGCAGAACTGCTCATTGTTTCCGCATTATTTATGGTGACGAATTTATAAAGGCTATTATACGGAGATAGGCTTAAAAAATTTTTAATTTCCCTGATTTGCTCAATAGAGATTCCTGCCTGCCGACAGGCAGGTTTTTTTTCCTTGTCTATTGGCGTAATATAATGAACATCAATTTGGTCTATTTTTAAAAAATCAGCGAGTCTAGTGGCTGTATTTTTCATCTCTTCGGCAGTTCCGCCATAAAATAAATATCCGTGGGCCAATTTTCCATTTTTGGCCGCATTTTTTAAAAACTCCAACATATATTTAGGATATCATATCTATCCGTCTTTCGCAACTTTATCTATATATTTTTTTATTTCTTTTTCAAATTTCTCTCTGCTAAATTTTTGGACATGCGCGGTGATAAATTTCGAATCGTAATTTTTTAAGCGCAGCCTACGAATACCATCTGCCAAAACTGCTGGATTTTGATAATTGAAAAACTCCCCTGTTTTGCCTTCAATGATTGTTTCAATCGCCCCTCCTGACCTGAAAGCCAAAACTGGCTTGCCGAAAAACATTGCCTCAACCGGCGCTATACCGAAATCATCTTCTGACGGAAAAATAAAAGCTGTGCAATTCTGATAATATTTATTCACGACCTCATTCGGTTGCCATCCTAAAAATTTTATATTTTTTTTGCCTATGCTTTGTAAAAATCTTTTTTCCGGTCCAGTGCCGATAATTATTAATTCCAATCCTAATTTGTTGAAAGCTTCAATTGCTAAATCAATTCTTTTATATCTCCGAAAACGAGAAACAATTAGATAAAATTCTTTGGGAAATTGGGCTGGCGGACCTGCCTCGACTTGCGGAGACAAATCGACGCAAGGCGGGTATATAACCACTGATTCTCGTTTATAATATTTACGGATTCTTTCCTGAACTATTTCCGAACACGCAATAAACTGGTCTACTCGCTCACTCGCCTGCCTGTCCCACATCCTGAAATAGTGCAGCAAGAAATTTTTTCTTGATTTGTCCCATAAATACCTGGTCGGACTATAACAATAACAAATATGCGTGGTTTTTGGACGGGTAATAATTCCTTTAACCCAAGAATGGCTGGAAGAAATCACAATATCGAAATTGCGCAAGTCAATTGTTTCGGCGGCAATCGGCAATAATAGCAAAAGCCATTGATAGTGCTTACGTATGAATTTAGGAAATTTCTGCAAAAATGAAGTATGCACTCGCTTAATTGGAAATAATTTTTGTTTAATATCCGGAAGATAAAATAATGTATAAAGTTCAGCATCGGGAAAAATATCGGACAAAACTTTAAAAGTTTTTTCCGCCCCGCCATAAGAAGTCAAATAATCATGTATTATCGCAATTTTAGGCATTGATAATTATTTCCAGTGTTTCCTTGGCACATTTCAACCAAGAAAAACGCTGGACGTTTTCATAACCTCTTTTAATTAATTCATCGCTAAAATTCTGATTACGGATAATTTTATGAATTGCCTCTGCGATTTCTGTTGGATGATACGGATTTACCAGTAGCGCGCTGTCTCCTAAAATCTCGGGAAAACTTGAAGTGCTCGCAGCAACTACCGGCGTTCCGACTTTCTGCGCTTCCAAAACCGGAATCCCAAATCCTTCACAAAAAGACGGAAAGATAAAGACATCGGCATTTTTTAATAAAGACCATTTTTTATTATCATCAACATAGCCAGTACAAATAACATCATCTTTCAAATTTTTATAAATTTTGTAACCAATATTCGGTCCGGCTAAAATTAATTTATGCGGAATTTGATGATCTTGTTTTAAAATTTTAAACGCTTTAATCAAACCCTGAATATTTTTTCTTTGGTCTCCCCTACCGAGACATAGTAAGTATGGAATAAATTTATTTGTCTGGGCTATGTCAAATGCGGTCTGCGTCGCGTCAAGCGCGACTTCGGGATTCCCGATGCCGTGATGAATTACAAAAATCTTATTTGTATCGGCATGATAAAATTTAATTAAATCATCTTTTGTATTTTGAGACGGAACAATTATCCTATCTGCTTTTTTGATATTTCTTTTTGTCATCCAGCGCAAAAATAATCTTTTAAAAAATGGATACATTTTTGGCAATTTCTCAAATTCCAACCCCTGAATAGTAATAACCAACTTAGGATGGATTAATGGAAAAGTATGCGCTGGCACAAATAAGACATCGGGAGGATTTTTAAACATTTCCCAGCTTAATCTTATCTGGGTCCAAAGTTTTTTGAATGACCATTTTAAATTATTAGGGGAATATATTAAAATCCGATGCTCTTTTGATTCTTCAAGCATCGGAAAATTCATCAATAAATTGTAAACATATTCCTCAACGCCAGTCCGACGCTCTAATGAAATATTTACAGCAATCCCGATTTTCATTTTTTTGACATTATACTTCGTTTATAAACTTCCAAATTTTCTAAGATAATACCTGTTCCTTTAACAACGCCAAGCAACGGGTCACCAATAACATAGCAAGGAACGCCGGTTGCTTTAGAAATCAAATCATCAACATTAGATAACAATGCCCCGCCCCCGGATAAAAACATTCCCCTGTCTATGACATCAGCGGCCAATTCCGGCGGAGTAACCTGTAAAACACTTTTGATTACCCTGACGATTTCTTTTAATTCTCCCGAAATCGCTTCAACCACTTCTTTGTTGGTAAATTCAATTGTTTTCGGTAAGCCCTCTATTAAATCTCTGCCCTTTATTTTTAAGTTTCCGCGTTCAGGATTGGGAATAGCGCTGCCAATCTGAATCTTAATTTGTTCGGCGGTTCTTTCGCCAATAACTAGGTTGTATTTTTTCTTGATATAGTCGGCAATCGCTTTGTCAATCTTATCTCCTGCTACTCTAACTGAAGACCAAGCAACAATTCCCCCTAAAGAAATAATCGCCACTTCTGACGTGCCTCCACCAATATCAACAATCATGTTGCCTGCAGGCGAATTAATCGGGATTCCAGCGCCAATAGCTGCCAGAATCGGTTCCTTGGCAACATAGGCTGTCTTGGCCCCTGCGTGAAGAGTTGCTTCAATTACTGCTCTTCTTTCAGTAGAGGTTATACCTGCTGGAACAGAAACCATAACTTCTGGCTTGAATATCCTAAATCTACCTCCTGCTTTATTGATAAAATAAGACAACATTGCTTGGGTGACCCTGTAATCAGCAATCACGCCGTCTTTTAATGGACGGTAAGCGACAATTGTCTCTGGCGTTTTCCCAATCATTTCTTTAGCTTCATTACCCACTGCCAGAACCCGGTTATCTTCAATAGATACGGCAACCACAGAAGGTTCATTAATCACTATCCCTTTTTGAGGAATATAAACTAAAGTATTGGCCGTACCTAGATCTATGCCAATTTTTCTCACAAACATAATTACATTTTATCCTATTTTATTCGTCTTGGCAATAATTTTTAAAAGTGTTAAATTAAGGTTATGACTCGAAGAACACGCAGAATTATTTTTTATTTTTTTGTGCTGATATTTATTATTTTCGTCCCGCTGATTATTTTTTATGCCCTAGGCTATACTTTTGACTGGGAGAAAAAAACCGTTGTCGCTACGGGCGGAATTTATCTAAAATCAGCGCCGTCAGGAGCTGACATTTATATTAACGACAACCCGAAAGGAAAAACCACCAAACTTATCAGGCGATTACCACCCAAAATATACGATATCGAAATAATAAAGACAGATTTTCATTCTTGGCATAAAGAATTAACTGTTGAACCCAAGCTGGTGGCAAAAGCCAATAATATTCTACTTGTGTCGTCTAATCCTAAAATCTCATTAGTAGCTACAGAAAGCGCGGAATATTCTTTGTTTGAAAAAAAAGAAGCAAATTCTTACTATGTTGCCAATAAAAACCTTTACGAAACAAAAACCTCAAGAACTTTGGCCAAAAACGTGCTTAATTTTGTGATTTATAAAAACGGTATTTTATATTTGGATAACCTGACTGGCCAAATTTTCGAACTGGATTTAACTACCTTAAAATCAGCGGAATTTTTTAAACAGGTATTTCCGAGTTTTAACCAAGGGGAATGGATTCTTTCCAGCGACAACAAAAAACTGCTCTGCCAAAAAGACAAATCAGTTGAGATTTTGTGGCTGGATAATGTCAGTAACAACTCAATTTTACGCCAAAAAGGAGATTTGGATAAGATTGATTTTGGCGTAAAAATCAATGATGTAATCTGGATGCCGGAAACTGATGAACATTTGATTGTCGCAACCGATAATGCGATTTTAATCACTGAACTCGACAACCGCGCTCCGCGCAATACTGTAAATTTCATTACTACTGATAAACCGCAGATAATTTATAACGCCTCAGATAAAATTCTATATTTCCAAAGTCAGGAAAAAATATACCAGACAGAGATATAACCCCTCGACAAGCTCGGGGTAAATAAAAATAGCGGGTGGTGTTCCATAACACCCACCCGCCTTGCGGATTCAACATGATTTATCATGCTGGTCCCTGTTCTTGTAAGCGATAATGAAAAAAACAATTGCCAACAAGAAATAATAAACTTTACCCCATTTAATTGACATCGCTCCAAGAAAAACTCCTGTTATCGGGCAAAGAGCCAAAAACACATTTTTTAAGGTTATTTTTCTCATTTTCCCTCCGTTTTTTCCAATGGCTCGGTTTTCTTAAGAAACAGCCAGGCTCCGAATAGACCAATGCTAAACAGATAAAGTTCGACCGAACCTCGCACAAAATCTTCTAATGGTAGGAAAAAATTCAAAAAAACCGTTAAAATAACAATCCTCCCTGTTATGAGCGGAAACGAAATCACGAAATTCTTCATTTTTCCTCCTTAATCTAATATACTAACTATAACAGGACATTATTTTCCTGTCAAGCCATTACGATAATTTTCGTTGAACTCTCTTATTTTCGCGCCGACGATAGTGGAACAAGTTTTAGTACAATTCCCACAAAGGACACATTTCTTGATTTGTTCTTCAATCTCTGGAATTTCTAGATCTCCTTCCTTGACTTCTAAAATCCTATATCTAATCAGATTTTTGAATTGTCTTGGCCCGGTCTCTCCTTTTTTCGCACTTATCCATGCAGGGCATTTATTCTGGCAATAAGCGCATTCCATACACGGCCATTCTTCCGGTCCCAAAGGTTTCATTGGAATTTTTATATTCTCATAAATCTTTGCCTTGCTGAACATTGTTTCAGGATTAAGAATGTCTTCAGGGTCAAAGATTTTTTTGATTTCTTTAAGATATTTAAGAATTTTTTTGCCCCATTCTTTTTTTAAATACATACTGCGGCATCTGCCTCCACCATGTTCTGTGGCAATCGTGCCGTCATATTTGAAGACCGCGTCATAAACTTTATCCGCAATTTTCTTAATTATTTTCACCTTGCCTACCGGCAGGCAGGCGTGTTTCTTGCTTGTTGCTTCAATTACTGGATCAATATGAATAGTGCCCGTGCCCGCGTGCCCATATAAAGCGACCTGAATATTCAAATCCTTAAATATCTGCCTCAAATCCTTTATTAAATCAGGAATATCTTTTATTCTTACACCCACATCATCAATAGAAACTAATGGCTTAGTGCTCGGAGAAAATTTAGCAGTCAAAGGCAATAAACACTTTCTTAATTCCCAGATTTTTGCCATTTTTTCCGCATCTTTAATCACTTCGCCAACCAGTTTAAAATTCTTTAATGAATTTTCAAACTCTTTTAATGTTGCTTCTATTTTTTCATCAAACTGCACAATAAACATTACTTCTGCTTGTTTGGAAAATCCCAACATCGGAAAACAGCTTGAAGCAAGCTCCAGCGAAACCTTATCAACTAATTCGACCCCAGAACAACCAAGTCGCTTAACTTCTTTAATAAAATTATCAATCTGGTATAAGTCAGCCAAAAACACTGCCCAGGAAACCGGAGTTTCCGTTGGTTTAGCTTGAACTTTTAATTTAATTTCCGTAAAAATACCCAAAGTGCCGATGCTCCCCATCATCAGATGCGCAATCAATTCATTGGTATTAGCATATTTATCAAAAGCGAAAATATTGTAAGTGGAAGCATTTTGCACATCAGCTTTCCGATTGATAATTGCCATTGATTTTTTGTCATCCAAAATCTTTTTTCGCAAAGCTTCCAATTTTTCCTTGAACTTTTCTACTCCTTGTCCGGTTTCAGTATTAATAATATCGCCGTCAGCATCCACAAATTCAATTGCCAGCATAAAATCATCAAGCGTTCCGTATTTAACCGCGCCTCCGCCGCATGCTTTAGTTGCCACATTACCCCCAATCATGCAAGCCCTTGAAGAAGCTGGTACTGGAGGCAAAAATAGGTTTTTTTCAGCCAATTTTGCCTGCAAATCATCATAAATAACACCAGGCTGCGTACGAATGTACGCAGTCCCGAGCGTAGTCGAGGGACTGATTTCTAAAATCTGGTCAAAATATCTTGTAAAATCAAGGATAATTCCCGGGCCCACTGCTGCGCCTGCAACAGAAGTTCCTGCTGTTCTGCAAGTGATGCCGATTCTGTTTTCTTTGGCGAATTTAACTGTGTTTTGGATGTCTTGTTTTGTTTTTGGCAGAACAATCAGTTGCGGAACAAACTTATAAATACTGGCATCAGTGGCGTAAACTTCGCGCCAGTATCTTTGCGTCAAAACATCGCCTTCAATTTGTTTTTTAAATTGTTCGATTTTTTGTGAGTCTAACATATAATTTAATTATAACAGATTTAAAATCCCCGCACCAGAATAAATTCGGTGCAGGGCAAGCAAAAAAGAGCGAACATCGCGAGAATGTTTCCACAGAGCGATAGTGAAAACAAAATGAAGTGGAAGACGCTCTTCTTATCTCTCCTCTGTTTTGTCCTACAGAAGCAAACTCAAGACGGACAAAAAGCAACCACTATAATTGCGACATTCGCTCATTTCTGGCCCCTACTTCAACTACGTTCAGTAAAATTAAACTATAACGCCTTTAAGGGCTGAATGGCATTGATTACAAGTATAATTCTTAGGCAATTTAATTATAATGTCAAGAATTACTTTTTTTAAATTCTTCTATTACATCGAGATTATTTTTTCCTTTTTCCAATTCGCCAACATTAGTCACAACCAGCTTATCGCCGCGCATCTCCAAATTTATAAATTCCCCCGGGTCTAAAGATTTCTTTTTCCCTTCCGAAAAAATATTTGCGATAAAACCAGTCAATGCGTCATGCGTGACTATAATAACTCTATATGATTTATCTTTTAGTTTCTTAATTCTAGATAACGGTTCCATTATTCTTTTTGTGATATCAAAAAACTTCTCGAGTCCTTCAATTTCCTTAACATATTCTTCTGGCAATTCTTTTTTGAATTTAGCAGGAATTTTACTAATTGCGTCATTTATAAAATATTCCTCGTAATTCAAATCATCTGGATTGGTTTTTTCTTTGTCTATAGAAAATTTTTTACCGGCGAATTCTACTTTTCCGCCAGATATTAATGGCTCGAATAATTGCCAGGAAAAATTTTTTACTTCTGTTAATTCATTAAAAACCTGTATTCCATTTTCTCTTAAATTAATTCCTTTTTCTTTTAGCACTTCTTTAATAATCTTTGCTGTATGTAAGCCCCTTCCCTTTGATGAAGACCATATTGCTACTTCTTCTTCTGGATCAATTAATTCCGCTATTTTTCCCGCATTTAATTTAACCTTCTCAATCCCCTCCTCTGTCAAATCTTCTGCCTCTTCAAGGGATGTTTCTTCCTGTTTGTATAATGCCTTTCCGTGTCTAAAAATATTAACTTTTATCGGCTTTTTGTCTACATTTTCCATAATAATTCGTTATTTTTAATTATCTCTATAATATTATTTAAAAATCTCTTCGCTAAATCTTGGTTTAAATCCGGAAAAAATCTCGGCGTAATATACACCAATCCTATAAACCCCATTACCAGGCTTAATGACTTACGAACTTCTTTGTCCCCTGTTTTTTCAATATACATTTCCAGAAATTTTTCCCCCAAATCTTTAAAATATACATTTTTTGTTTCGTGATAAAACCACAAATATTGTGTTAGCCACCATCCGACATCAATTCCGGGATCTCCCCATGGAATTCTCGAATAATCAATTACCCAGGTCGTATTGTCTTTTCTAAAGAAAAAATTTGTGCCCCAAAAATCGCCATGTAGCGCTACAACTCTGTCGTATCTATCTTTCCATTTGCGTATTAATTCATATATCGCGCTAATATACTCTTTTTGCTTTTCTATCGGCAAAACTGCGTGATCTTCCGGAAAATCATGCAAAAGCATCATTGTTAATTCGGGATTGGTAAGCATATTTCGCAAGGCATCGTTGTAAATCGCTTTCAATTTTTGAGGGTCCAAAGAATGGTGTTTAATCGAATGAAGTTTTGTTAAAAAACTTATAACCCCGGAAAGCTCTTTAATGTCTTGTTCATCTATATTCTTTTTTTCTTTTTTCTTTTGAAGTAAAGTCCAATAATCGATGCTGTCTCCTTCAAATTCTTGGACATGGTAAATTTCTGTTTCTTCTGATAAATCTGGTATGAACTCTTCAGTGTCCTGATTAGTCAAAATAACTCCGACTGGCCTGGGTTTTAAATCGAGTCTTTTTGCCATGTTATGGCCGATTAATAACGATAATACTTTCCTTTCGGGAAATTCAAATCCCAGGTCATGAGATTTAACTTTTTTCAAAAAGAAATTTTTGCCATCTTTTGCTGTTAATTTAAACCCGTCGGAATGATAACCGCTTCCGATTTTTTCAATAGCAGTTATTTCAATATTTTGATTGAGTTTTTGAGATATTAATTGTGATATTCTTTTAATGTCAATTTCTTCCATATGTTTTCTTTTTGCGAATTATTAAATCTACGATTATCCCCGATACAATTCCTATTATTACCCCGACCAAAATATCTGATGGCCAGTGTACTCCACAGAAAATGCGGGCGAGAGAAATTAAAATCGCGCTCACAAAAAAGAATACCCCCAATTTCTTGTTATAAAAATAAATTGCCATTGCCAAGGCGAAAAATATTGCCGCGTGTCCAGATGGCATTGATTTGAAATCCGCGTTCTCGAAAATTATTTTATTCGCTGTTTCCAAAACTACGTATGGCCTGGCACGCTGAATAATAATTTTCACAATTTCCGCAATCACAAGACGAGAAAGAAAAACAGAAATCGCAGCTGACAAAATCATAATGCGATTTTTTTTCCACAAAAGAAGAATTATAATAATCGCTCCTATAATGTATTGAAAATAATCAGCAAAAAACATTCCGATATAATCCAATGCTTTTGACGCATAAACCAGTCCATTTATTTTTTCAAACAAGTATAAATCCATATTTATATTTTAACAGAAATTTAAAATAAAAAAAATGGGGTGCCAATTGTTCTGGCACCCCCTGAAATTCTTTTTTTACCTCCTTTCCAATGAACACTCAGCGAATTTCTTTCGGGCGTTCCCAAATTGCGTTCTTGGACCAATCTCGAATCCCCTTAAATTTTGTATCAATGATTGTTCCGACGAACGTTTTCAAGAACTGTACCGAATTCATTGCCCGTAGAAAATACCACGGCAACATGTTAAGCATAGATTCTTTAACAGCTTTTAAAAAAGCTTTGTCGCTTCTTTCTATACGCAACTTTTTATAAATAGCTATTATTACCAAACAATATTGGATAACAAAATCTACTAAGAAAAAAGTGGCAAAGTATTTTGGCTTGAGCCCAAACCCAAACAACAAATACGTAATCAAGGACAAAGGAATACCAAGATAGATTAAACTACTAAGCAATCCTTCATATTTTGCGCCGTACACCGTCCACGCAACACCTGCCCTTCTCCGAAAACATCCAGACTTGAGAGCCATTACTTGATGAAACCCCCTTGTCCAACGATCAAGTTGATTAGCAAGTGACTTCAGATTAGTAGGTTCCTGTGTGTACATTATCGCCTCTTTTACAAAAAAGGCTTTGTTGTACCTAAAGATGATTTCTTGCCCTCCTCTCTTGTAGAATAACTGAACAAATTGATCGAATAGCATTCTTTGTGTTTGTTTGTTCCTATGAGTAATTAATACCTCAAAATCCTTAAACTCTTTGCCAAGTTCGATGATTTTCTGCTTAGCCACTCTAAATTTTCCTGAGTTGCTTTGAACGGTTAAAGTCAACTCTAGATCTTCCGTCACCGTCTTGTTGGGAAAATAGTATTCTTTTGTTTTACACATGAAACCACAACCAGGCGCTACATACAATGCCGTAAAGTTCTGTCCTGTCCTGACAAGTATCTGACCAAAAGAGTATTCTGCTGTTCTGGCTCGCGCGATGAATTTTTCTACAAACTTAGACTGGCCATTTTTCTTGGGCATAACTACTGCGCCAAGAATAGTGTTTTGGGTAATAACTAATCTCTTTTTGCTAACGCGCAATTTGTACATGTTGTTTCTAAATTCTTCCAGAAAATGAGCGTCCAAAATGGTATCTGAATCTATGGTTACTATCCAATCAACACAATCAAGAAGCCCTTGATTTTTTAAAGCATTAATTCCTTCGGCCTTGGACATTCTCTTTTTGCCTACTGCCAATAATGTTGGTGGTTTAATAGTGTTTTTATAGAGGATTATCTCTTTAAAACACGGATTTTGAGAACTCGCAGAGATGATGTTGTACTTATAGGCCCAAAGATAATCTTGAATACTCTGCATCGTTTTGTCAGTTGAACCATGTTCAGATACTACGATTATGCTAGGCAGAAGAGTTTGTCTTAATACCGCGCTAAGCGTTTCCTTGATACCACTTCCTTCGTTATAAACAGTGATAAGAACTCCAATCTTTTCCTTCGGGTTAATTAACCTATAGCCATTTTTTTTGACAAAAAATGACAAAACTGTGTGCGTGAGAGTAACTGGAGATAAAGGGAAATAAGGTGTTTCCATTTTCGTCTCTTTTTATCTGTCCCGTTGATAGGACAGCCAAAGATTGGCGAAAATTCTCCATGTGCGATAAGGTCGTTCGGGATTCATATCCCAGCCATAACCACCAATATTGTGGAATTGGGCATTTTTGTGGAAGTTTCCCCAGATATGCTCCACGCCGATTCTGAAACTGCTGTACCTGAACTGCAGACCAAGACCGCCTTCATAGTAATTGTTCCACGGATACTGTTTCGTGTCGTAAGCGCCATTGATTTTTCCAACGACTTGGATCATGGACTTGCTTCTTTCTCCTGCTTCGGCTTTTTCTTTCGCAAATCGTATCAGATTTAAATCAACTTCCGCGGTGGTGTAAAAGATTACATTGTTGTAGTCAATATAGTTTGGCTGTTTGTCTGTACCACGTCCATGGTAGTAAATCTGTCCCCATTCTTCGCCTTGGAGCCAGTCTCCCACTCTCCAATCACCCCAAAAGCTTCCGAATGCCCGAAACGCAGTATACTGATTCGCATCTTCTGTGATAAAATCCCAGCCCTGATCTCCGACATTCGTAAAACGAGCAGATGGCAGATAACGGACATTTGCAATTTCAATTCCGAATTGGAAAAAACCCGGCCGCCATTTCACACCAAACGCGTTCTCCACGATATTGAACCATGGAAGACCTCTTTTGGGCTCATACGTGACTCTGTTCCTGTAGAACGGACCCAGGAATTTTTCCTTGTCCCTGAACAGATTGAACCCGACGTTAAGATCGTTCATAGCGACCACAATCTTTTTGTTTGCCATGTAAGGAGTTCCTTTGCCGTGGTAATAGATTCCTGTCCAGTTCTCGATCAGCCATTGGCTCACTTTCTTGTCTTTTGCTTCATCCTTTTTCTCTTGGGAGAATAAAGGTTGGCTCAAAAACAAAGTAACCACAAAAAAACAAAAAACAATCAAAATCATTCTTTTCATGTTGATTTCCTCCTTTTGGAAATTTTCAGTATCAGTTTATAAGCAAGGTGAGAAAGAGGGTTTATCCCTCTTTCTCACTCGAAAATTGGTTTTGGGTCTCCAAAGCTTGTTTGTTTTGGAAACTCTCTGAACAATCTATAGCCAGGTTCGTATGGAGCCGAGTGAAATAATATGGCCCGATTTTTATTCGATTCCAAGAGCCAATTCTTTACAGCAAGGTAATCTTCTTCATAAGCCACACGAATAGCCACAACACGCGCGTCTTCTTCTCTGGCAACAGATACAATCTTGCGGCCTTCTTTTAATTCACTAACCTTGACGATTATTAAATTAAAGTTTATGCCACTGATTTTCTGAAGTTCTTCGAAATACCTTCTCGGTGCATCGTAATACTGAATGGGATAAGATTGGTTTGTGTCTTCAACCACTATTTTTTCGCTCAACCAAACTTCTATTGGTTGATCTCCGATAATTGCCCCGAAAACTCCTTTCTTTACAGGGGCAGTACCAATAAGCATACCACTTCCTTCATATCCTATAATTTCTCCGACATACCTATCACAAGGGAAGTAGACATTCTTTCCGAGACCAGCCAAATGTACGGCTGCCTGCATTTTTGAAGGCGTATCGCCGCATCCTACTATCAATGTGGCCTTTTCGTGAACTGCCTGATAAACAATAGAAGAGATTCCGTGAGTATCCCTAAGCAACCCAACATTCTTTTTCACCATAGAGGTTGGATACAGAACCTTGTCCTTTAGAACCTCATACTTAAAAATTCCATTCTCGTCGGGCGCAAACCATGCATTATTACACTTACGTACAATTGTGTTTGTAAGCATACGTAATTTGGCATCAGTTATATCTAGGATATCTTTTATCCTTGCGCCTTCGTGATAAGTAATCAGCTCCTCTTTTTTGGGTGTTTCTGAGGGAAGTTTGTCAATTTCCTTGCCGTACCAGTCGCGATTTACACGATCAACTTGAGCGCCAATCACATCGTTTTTGTTTACCAGTATCTTACTCCGACCCAGTATTAATTTTCTGAGCCCGGATTTGTCATTAGGGAGCACGAGTTTTCTTTTAATCGGTTCTCCCTCTACTTTTACCATTTTAGAGTAAATACCTGTTTTTAGCGATAACTCAAGTTCTGTTTCTGCCTTCTGAATTGTGGATTGAATTTGGACGTGCTTTTGGTTTACATACCTCAAAACCAAAAAAGAAACGCAAATCAACAACAATATTAAAAGAATTACTCTTTTAATGTAACGTTGATATCCTTGTTTGTTTTCATGGTTTTCTGCAAACCTCATCCTTAAATCTTCCGGTTTTACGGTTTCCATGTTTTCCTCCTTTTATATTATTTAATTTTCAAAAAAACAAGATTAATCTACAAAGACTAACCTTGATGATTATACCAGATAAAAAAACTCTGTCAATATCTTGTACAAGATGACCACATAGGTGACACTTTTGATGTTTCAATGGGCGTCCGGTAGCCTAATGCCTGATGAGGCCTGTAAAAGTTGTATTCAATCAGCCATTCAGTAAGGTTTTGGTTAAATAAATCAGTATTCGGAGTAA
>DATKZC010000015.1:0-29438 GCA_035528175.1 Minisyncoccota bacterium | reverse complement strand
AGAATCGTTTTGGTTTTATTGGTTATAGTCAAAACATCATCCAGTTTGACAATCCCTAAAAGCCCGAGCGGGGCTTTTGCTTCGATGTTGTCATAACCGATTATTCTGGCAATTTCTTCGATTAAATCCTCTTGGATTTTTACATCTTGACGGATTGTGGGAATAACAACCTTCAGATTTGCATCTACATCAAAGCCCAATAATTTTAAAATTCTCGTTATCTCGGTTTTAGAAATAGTTTTCCCTAAAATATTTTCAACTTTTTTAATATCCAAATTGATTTTAATTGGATAAACTTTTTTGGCATAAACATCAATTATTCCTCTGGCGATTTTCCCTTCGGCAACCTCTTTAATTAATACAGCAACTTTATCAATCGCCTCTCCGGTTAAATTCGCATCCAAACCATATTCAAATCTTATTGATGCTTCTGTCCTTAGATTTATTTTTCTTGATGCTGTCCTCACCGTTCCTAAATTAAAATTAGCAGATTCTAAAACAATGGTTTTGGTATTTTTTGAAATCTCGGCTCTTTTCCCGCCCTTAATTCCCGCCAGAGCCAATGGGTTTTTAGTATCTGCTATAACCAAAAAATCATCATCTAAATCAATTAATTCATTATCCAGTGTGGCTATTTTTTCGCCTTTTTTTGCCTGCCTGACAATGATTTTTCTTCCGCTGATTTTTTCATAATCAAATGCGTGCAATGGCTGCCCGGTTTCGAACATTATATAGTTTGTAGCATCAACAATATTATTGATTGATTTTTGGCCGATTGATTCCAATTTCTCTTTCAACCATTTCGGCGACGGCCCAATTTTTATATTATCTATTACTCTTGCTGTATATCTCGGGCATGCCTCTCTATCTTGGACTTCAATTTTTATAAAATCGCTTGTTTTCAGTTTTTTATCTTCCTCTAATTTGTATTTTCGCCTGCCTACCGGTAGACATGGCTGGGTGATTTTGAGACCCAGCAATGCTGCGCATTCTTTTGCGATTCCAATATAACTCAAACAATCGTGTCCTCTGTTCGGTAAAACATCAATATCTAAGATATAATCCCTGGCTAATTTTTCAATTGCCTTGACTTCTAAACTATGTACAATCAATAAATTTGCCAATTTTTCCGGCTTGGGCAGTTTAGGCAAATATTCTCTTAGCCAGTTATAGGATATTTTCATGCATTATTTTTCATCAATTCTTCTTGGGTAAGTGCTGTATTTAATGCTTTTTTTACCTCGTCATCAATCCATTGAATAAATCTTTCATTTGAATCCTTTGTTTTTTTGTCTTTCATTTTTCCCGTCTCTATCTTGATTGCTTCTATTTTATTCATGGCAGAATTTAAGGAATCGCTATCGCCATTTTTGTACAAATTAAAAACTTCCTGGCATTCCTTAATTAATTTGTCCGGATTAATATGCTCCCATGCTCTTGGATAAAGATTATCTTCTTCCATTGCTTTCATTTCTTTCTTTTTGAAAGCTGTTAATGGATTCTCCTCCTCTTTTTTAATTGTTGGGAATTTTTCTCTATTTTTCATTTTTTTGTCCGTTCCCTCAAACGGTATTATTCGCATGGGCGCATTCGTAGTGCGCTTTTCGCATGCATTAAAACTGATTAAGAAATTTTAAATCATTAGAATATAATAATCTAATATCATTAATTTTATATTTTAACATTGTAATTCTATCTATGCCTATACCAAAAGCAAACCCCTGCCATTCGCCAGGCACATAGCCGGCTGCTTTAAAAACATTAGGATGTACTATGCCTGCGCCCATTATTTCCATCCACTTACCGGAAGCATCCCTCATCTCCGCTTCGAAACCCGGTTCAACAAACGGGAAATAACTTGGCTTAATTCTTATTTCAATATCATTGCCGAATAATTTTTTCAAAAATTGTTCAATCACGGCTTTGAAATTAGCAATATTGATACAACGGTCAACCATTAATCCTTCCAACTGATAAAAGGTATGCGAATGCGAAGCATCGGTTGCCTCGTAACGAAAACACCTGCCAGGCACAATAACTCTGAACGGCGGATTATTCTTTTCCATAAATCTTACCTGCATGGGTGAAGTATGCGTTCTCAGTAATAACTCCGACTTCGCCCCTGGCGAACGTCGGAGCCAGAATGTATCCCATGCGTCTCGGGCAGGATGATTTTTAGGTATATTTAAAGCGTCAAAATTATAATATTCGGTTTCAATATCAAATCCTTCCAGAATCTTGAATCCCATGGACTGGAAAATTTCCTCAATCTTTCTTAAGATATGCGTAATAGGATGCAGATGTCCACGGGCTATTTTTTTTCCTGGCGCAGTAATATCAAATCGTGTAGTGTGTCCCATTAAGCGGGACTCTCCTTGGGTGGAGATATTTTTCTTTTTCTCTTTAAGCGCCATTCCTAAATCTTGCCTTAATTGATTTGCTTCCGGGCCAATTTTCTTCCTCTGTTCTATGCTTAAATCTTTCAAAGACCTCAAAATATTTGAAACTTCTCCTTTTCTGGATAAATATTTGTTTTGAAAATTATCCAAATCAGCCGAGGCCCTTGCTTTGGCCAATTCTTCCATTGCTCTAATTTTTAATTCTTTAATATCCATCTTAATTCGATATAATTAATAATATAACGATTACGCAAAGCGCCAGCAAAATCATCAGCCAATAAGGAGTTCTTAT
The DNA here is from genome assembly GCA_035528175.1 of Minisyncoccota bacterium. Lineage (GTDB taxonomy): Bacteria > Patescibacteriota > Minisyncoccia > RBG-13-40-8-A > RBG-13-40-8-A > JAHILA01. The sequence continues at coordinate 26,747 of DATKZC010000015.1, read as the reverse complement.
AATTAATCTGGTTAAACTGAAAATTCCTAACAACAGACAGAACAGCACTATGTAAAATATTATTAGAGTAAAAATACTGGCTTCAAACGGATTAACTGAATATAATATAATAACAAAAATCGCTAAAAATACAAGCAGCCAAGTCAGATTTAATCCAATAAAAGACCTCTTTTTTATGGGCTTTAAATGCATATAATCTTACCTTAATTTTAGCACAAAATTAAAGTAAATGCAAACAGCAAACCCCCATAAAATGGAGGTCTAACCTACTCTGCGCAGCCGATGGGATTCGAACCCACGATCTTCGCCGTGACAGGGCGACGCTTTAAGCCAGCTAAGCTACGGCTGCATAATATTCAAATTCATCTATAGCGGCGAGTGGAGTCGGACCACTGACCTTGGCCTTATGAAGACCCTGCTCTAACCGCTGAGCTACGCCGCCAGGTTTACACTGAGCGAAGTCGAAGTGTTGCGGGGGACCGAATTGCACGGCCGATCTCCTGGTTATGGGCCAGGCGAGATACTACTTCTCTACCCCGCGATATTTATCCCGCTATAGCAGGAAGTGTCTCTATAATACTATAATCCCCGATAAATTGCAAATTACATCGCGCCTAATTCTTCTAATCCTTTTTTATATGCGCCTAGAGCATCTTCGGCTTCTTCTTCGATTAACACATATCCCGAATCATCTATAATTTTGGTTTTAACTCTTTTTGCTTTTTTAATTTCATCAATATTGCTTAAATTCTTTTCTTTTTCACGGCCAAGTGTTTTTAAAGCCTTGTCATAAAAACTATCCGCTTCCAAAATTGCCAATTTATAATTTGCCTCTACGCCTGATTTAAATTTCTTTTCAATCTTTGCCCATTTTTTGGCACTCTTTTTTTTCTCCTTATCGGATTCTACTGGTTTGGCTATCGCGCCCAGAGTCATTTTTTTGAAAATAACAAAAATTATCGCAAGCAACATCAATATGGAGAAAATAAATGAAATAACTTTAAGCGTGAAGAAAATTTCTCTCCATGTATAAGAGTGAAAAAAATCATTAACACTAGCTCCAAAAGCAACCCAGGCGCCTTTCGCCTGCGCTAAAAATTTACCCATACTTTCCCTTATAACATCCCGGTTTTGTACTTTCTGACTAGAAACTATTGTGGTGCTCGAAACTGTTGGCAATTTCGAAAACAAATTCATCATAAAATTGTGGTCCAATTATTTGTAGGCCGACCGGCAACCCATCAACTTCGCCGCACGGCACGGAGATTGCCGGTAATCCGGCCAAAGAAGCCGGAGTCGTATAAATATCAGACAAATACATTGATAATGGGTCCTTTTTTTCTCCAATTTTAAAAGCTGTAGTTGGCGTGGTCGGAGTTAAAATAACATCAACATCATGAAAAACCGCATCAAATTCTTTTTTTATTAATGCCCTGACCTTTTGCGCTTTATTGTAATAAGCATCGCGGTAGCCAGCTGATAAAACATAAGTTCCCAGCATAATTCTTCTCCTCGGCTCGTCGCCAAAACCCTCTGCTCTGGTTTTTAGATAATTTTCCAATAAATTTTTTCCCTGCCTACCAGCAGGCAGGTTACCTGCTGACAGCCCATATTTAATTCCATCAAATCTTGCCAAATTAGCGCTTATTTCTGCCGGCATAATAATATAATAAACAGCTAAAGCATATTCTGTTGACGGCAAACTAATTTCCTTAATTTTTGCCCCCATTTTTTCAAATTTTTTTATGGCTTTCTGGATTTTTTCCTTTATTTTTTTATCAATCCCCTGTCCGAAATATTCTTTCGGCACCCCGATGCGTAAATTCTTAGCCTGCCTGCCGGTAGGCATGATTTTGAGTTTTGAATTTTGAGTAGAATTTTCTATTGTCGTAGAGTCAAATTTATCTTTGCCTTTAATAACATCAAAAATTAATTTTGCGTCCGCAGTTGTTTTCCCAAATGTTCCAATTTGGTCCAAAGAAGAGGCCATGGCAATTAATCCGTATCTTGAGACCCTGCCATAGCTCGGCTTGAATCCGACTATTCCGCAAAAACTTGCTGGCTGGCGCACTGAACCGCCTGTATCCGAGCCAAGAGCTCCTAAACAATGGCTGGCTGCCACAGCTGCAGCAGAACCGCCAGAAGAACCTCCTGGCACACGGGTCTTGTCTAGAGGATTTTTCACAACCCCAAATGCAGAATTCTCGGTTGAAGAACCCATGGCGAATTCATCAAGATTTGTCTTGCCGATGATTATCGCGCCTGCGTCTTTCAGTTTTTTAACAACTGTTGAGTCATAAGGAGTTTGGTAATTTTCTAAGATTTTCGACCCAGCCGTGCATTTATAATCCTCAACTAAAATATTGTCTTTAATTGCAATCGGGATACCCTCAATCCCCTCTATTTTTTCTCCCCTCTCTATTTTGTCGTCAATTTTCTGCGCCTGGTCTAATGCCAATTTCTCCGTAATCTCCAAAAAATCATTTATTTCTTTATTTTCTTTTTTAATTTTGTCCAAACAGGCCCGAATTAATTCGGTACAAGTAAATTCTTTTTTAATCATCGCCTTATGGGCAGATTCTATTGTTAGTTTAGATAAATCTATCATTCAAAAATTTTCGGGACCTTATAATAATTATCTTTTTTATCCGGAGCTTGTTCTAAAATTTTGCTTGCCTCGCCGTAGCCGTGGGGCGAAGGCGGGTTTTTTGTTTCATCTTTACGCATTATGCTTTCTAATCCAGTTATTTGCTGAATCGGCTTGATATTTTTTGTATCAACTTTATTTAATTTATCAACATAATCCAAAATCGAGGAAAGTTCATTGGAAAATTTCCCTTTTTCTTTTTCTGTCAATTCAATCCTCGCCAATTTAGCAATATGTTCAACATCAATCATATTAATTTTAGAAATTCTTTTTCGCTAATTATTTTTACGCCTAATTTCTCTGCTCTCGTGTATTTCGAACCCGGTTCAGAACCAATAACCACAAAATCAGTGTTTTTTGAGACAGAACCAGATACATCTCCGCCCAATGCGCGGATTTTTTCTTTGGCTTCATCACGTGTCATGGCCTCCAATTCACCAGTCAGAACAAATGTTTTATTTTTTAACTTTTGACTTTTAATTTTTAATTTTGAACCTACTACAGTTATATCAGCTTTCTCCAGTTTGTGCAAAAATTCCAAACTTCTTTTCTCTTTAAACCAATTATAAATTGATTCAGCAACTTTTGGTCCAATATCCTGAATTCTTTGCAATTCTTCTAAAGAAGAATCTTTTATTTTTCCCAATCCGTTGTAATGCCTCGCCAAATCAATCGCTGTTTCTTCTCCAACCTGCGGAATTCCCAGTCCGAACAAAAATCTTTCTAATTTTATTTCTTTTCTGGATTGGATTGATTTAATGATATTTGAAGCGGATTTTTCGGCAAATCTCTCCAAATGCTTCATATCTTCTTCTTTCAAGAAAAATAAATCACCTGCATCCTTAATTAATCCCTCGTCCAAAAACCTGTCTATAATTTTTGGACCCACCCCCGCAATATCAAAAGCTTTCCTTGAAACAAAATGATAAATTCTTTCTCTTAAAATTGCTCCGCAATTCTTATCCGAACATTTATAAGCTACTTCTCCCTGAATTCTTACAACCTTTGAACCACAAGCCGGACAAAAATGCGGAACCCTGATTTCTTTTTCTCTGCCGGTTCTCATGTTTTTTAACGGCCTTACAATGTCCGGAATTACATCACCTGCCCTACCCACAATTACTGTGTCTCCAATTTTCACTCCCAATCGCTTAATTTCGTCAAAATTATGCAGCGTAGCATGAGTTATTGTTGCCCCGCCGATCTGGACAGGATTTAATACTGCGACTGGAGTCAGAACCCCTGTTCTCCCAATTTGCCAGATAACATCTTTAATAATCGTGGTTGCTTCTTTAGCGGAAAATTTATAAGCAATTGCCCCTCTCGGCGCCTTGCCGACTGCTCCAAGTTTTTTGAATGCGGAATTATCGCTAGTAATCACCACAATTCCGTCAATTTCATAATCGAGCTTGTCTCTTTTCTTCTCCCAATAATTTCTGAGTTTTTCCACTTCATTTAAATCTTTACAGAATTTATTATGTAAATTTATTTTAAATCCTAATTCTCTTAAAATTTTATGTTCGTCCTCGTGTTTTTTCTGCCCTAAATCGGTTATTAACGCATAAGCAAAAGAATCAAGACGCCTACTGGCAGTAATTTTCGGGTCCAGTTGCCTAATTGAACCAGCTGCTAGATTCCTTGGATTGGCATAAATTTTTTCTCCTTTTTTTTCCAGTTCTTTATTAATTCTTTTAAATTCCTTAGTTTTTAAATAAACTTCTCCGCGCACGATTAATTGTTTTGGGAATTTTCCAAATAATTTTAAAGGAATACTGGCAATTGTTCTTAAATTCTGTGTAACATTCTCGCCAATCATCCCGTCTCCGCGCGTTGCGCCTGTTTTTAAAATGCCGTTTTCATAAACCAGCTCAATTGCCAAACCGTCGATTTTTAATTCGCAATAATAACCGCCTCTGTCGTAATTTTTAACTATTTTTTTGTTTCTATTCTGCCAATCAATCATTTCCTGTTTGCTGAAAGCATCATTAAAAGAAAGCATGGGAACCGAATGATGGAATTTCTGGAATTTATCCAATGGTTTTCCGCTAACTCTCTGGGTGGGTGAATCTGGAGTAATTAAATCCGGAAATTTATATTCCAACTCTTCCAGTTCGTTTTTTAAAGCATCAAAAGCCGCATCAGAAATATCCGACTGGTCTAAAACGTGATATTTATAGCTATGCTTCCAGATCTCTTTTCTTAATTTTTCTATCCTTTCTTTTGCTTCTTTTTTATCCATGATTATTTCAGTTTGCTTTCAATTATTTTCGCAAAATCTTCATAAGGCATGGAGCCGATAGCCGGCTCGCCATTAATAAAGAATGCTGGCGTGCCCTGCCTGTCTTTGGGGATGTTGGCTTTTATAAAATCATCGCTTCCCTGCGCATACCATTCTTCTGCTTTTGATTTATATTTTCCAGAATCCAAACATTGGCTGAACTCTGATTCATTAAGCCCGACGGCTTTGGCAAAACTTTTTAAATTATCAATGCTTTCGATTTTATCGTTATTCGCAAAAAGATAATTATGGTATTCCAGAAACTTTTCCTGATCATTGGCGCATAAAATCGCCTGGCTTAATTCGTACGGCGGAAATGAACGCAAAATCAACTTTACTTTACCTGTAGTAATATAATTTTCTACTATTTTCGGCTTTACACTATCCTCAAATTGCTTGCAATACCCGCACAAATAACTGTAATACTCAATAATTGTTACTGGCGCATCATCCCTGCCTATTTGGATATCATCTTTGAAAACTTCAATGTCTGTACTTTTCCCGCTCCATTGTTTGTATGTCAAAATTGCCACAGCAATCAGCAAAATTACGATGATTACGATATAAGGATTAAATTTTCTTGTTTGTTCTTCCATTTTTTTATTTATCCAATAATAGTCCTGCGCCGATTGCGCCAGCCCATTCGCCGAGTTTAGCCAAAATGACCTGCGTTTTTTTAGCTTTCGGCGACAGAACATTCTTTCTCATTTCGGATTTAGCTGAATTTAGCAAGAGCTCCCCAGCATTGGCAATTCCTCCTCCAATTACAATAATATTGGGATTTAAAGTATCAACAATATTTGCCAATCCTAAACCTAAATATTCGCCAGTAATTTTCCAAACCTCCATTGCTTTTGAATCCCCCTTTCTTGCCATATTATATAAAGTAATCGTATCTATTCTCCTGCCCAAAATTTCAAAAGCGGTTTTTCTGATTCCTGATTCGCTTAAATAGGCCTCTAAACATCCTTTGTTTCCACAGACACATTTTCTGCCATGTTTATCAATAGTCATATGACCAAATTCTCCGGCAGTGCCGGTTTTGCCATAGACAATTTCCTTATTCATCACAATCCCTCCGCCCACTCCCGTTCCCAGTCCCAAACCGACGACCAGATTTTTATTCTTTCCCGCCCCCAAAATCGCTTCTGCCAAAACCAGACAATGGACATCATTATCAATAATAGTTTTGATTTTAAATTTCTTCTCAACTATTTTTCCGAGTTCCAGATTTTTCAGACCAGTCATATTTGGCGGGTTTAATATTTTTTGATTTTTAACATCAATTGGCCCAGCAACTCCTATTCCAATCCCATTAATTTTATTCGTATAGGCGCATTTGTAATGCGCTTTTCGCATACTTTCAATACATTTAAAAATTTGGCCAAGAATAATTTTGAGATTGGTTTTTGATTTTGTAATAATTCTAACTTTTTTGACTGCCTTTTTGCCGTCAAATAGAATTCCTTTAATATTTGTTCCGCCGATGTCGATACCGATATACATAATTTTTAAAACAATTCTTTGGCGCGATTCCAAAATCTATCATCGCCATTTATTTTTCGCCAATACCACCATTCCACGCCCCACAAATACGCTTTATTAAATCCTGCCTTGTGGATATATTCCAAAATATCATTAAACTTTTCAATACTCATAGAAATATCTTGTTCCTCATTTGTCATCTCCTGCGTCGGCTTATGTCCCCATGGCTCTGCCTGAACTTCAATCGCAATTACTTCGTCCAAATCAAACAAGAGCTTTATTAAATTTACTTTTCTCTGGTAAAAAATCGGCGGAATCGGGTAGGTTACATAACCCAGCTTGCCATAAACCTTCCTATAAACAGACGTACCGAGAATATCCGCGCGCCTCGCTCCGCCAATCCAAGTGCTGAATTCTCCGCTTTCGGTTATCATTATTGGTTTGCGGTAATCCAGATATCTGGCCAGAGCAATTTCTTTATTTAAAAATTTTTTGTCCAATTTTGGACACTCGCCAAAAGTTCCCAAAAACGGCTCGTTTTCTATTTGCCAAATTTTAATACTCGGCCTGTTTTTGAAATATTTTATTGTCTCGCTGAGAAAATCTAGAATTTTTTCCTGTTTTTTTTCTTCAGAAAGATTCTGCGCCCATTCCGGCTCAAAACACTCTGGCCAGCGGGGCATTCTCCGGCCCAGAGCAAAAATCGCTTCTCCGTTATGCCTTTCAATCTCTAAAAGCTGCCATTCTAAATCCTTAAAATCATATTTACCCTCTTCGTTTTCAACTTCATCCCAATAAGCAATAATCCTAATTCTTTTGGTTTTTAAATCATCTAAAATCGCTGAAAATGTTTTCTGCCAATCCAGTCCTAAGTCAATTGCGTATCTCTTGCTGAAAGTCACGCCCCATTCAATTTTATCCGCTGGCTTTGCTTTGCCGACAAATAGATATACAGCAAGGATTATTATAACAGCAAGAATTGCCAATAAAATTATTTTTAGAATTTTTTTCATTTAAATTTTTGATAATGATAAACCGCGATTATTTTTCTTTTGCCATTGTAATCCCAACTATGAATAACAGGTGTTTTCATTTTATAATAATTACTTATAGCTTTTTTATCGCCAATATAGAAACCATTATGCAAATGAAGCTTGCCATTTGGGGTTATTTGCTTTTCCCAAACAATCACGTCCCCGAGTTTGATTTTATCTTTAGCAATTTCCTGCCAACCGCATTCAAGCATATCCTTAATTGTATTTGGCACATTGGCATGCCCTTCTTTTATCAACCCCCACATCAATAAAATATTGGAAACAAAAAATGCGCAAGAGAGATTACCATTTTTAGTTGCATCAATTTCTTTTCCGCTTTTTTTCAAATAAAGATTCCTAAACATCTTTGTTCCGACAGAGTTTTTTATCATTTTTAAATAAGAATTGTAGGTTAGAATTTTGATATTAGACATAATTTAATTGCATACTATTCAAATTGTGATATAATTGAAATAGATAATAATTAATATTTAAAAAATATATGGGAAGGACAAAAACACCTCTTTTGATAATAATTGTCGTGGTGATTATTCTTGTTGTCGCGGCACTCGTTCTAATGCTTAACGGCCAGCCGAAAATCAGCGACAACAAAATAAAAAACCTTGATATCGCTAAAGAAATTTACGGCTTCCTAGGAGAAATTAAAGAAATTAAAGACAAAACCCTGACGCTTGCAGCCATAATTCCTTTAGCTGACTTAACTCAAGAACCAATAAAGGCAATAATAAAAGTAGCAACCGACGACCAGACAAAAATAACCAAACTAATATTCCCAACAGAAATCAAAGACAATACAGAACAAATTTATCCCGAGGAGGTATCGCTTCAATCAAGCGATTTGAAAGTCGGAGACAATATAAACATCTCTTCAAAAGTAAATATTTATGATAGTTTAAAGAACGGCACTGAATTTATTGTCACTGATATTTTTATCGTTGGAAATTAAAACCTTACGGCTGCAAAATATCCTCTGTTCTGCTATTAATCGAAATGATTACACTTTTGACTGTTGAAAATTGTTTTAATGTTTCAGTGATTTGACTGCGTATTGCCAATACTCTACAAGAACCACCTATTTGAAATTCCAGCTGTTCGTCAAAATCGATTTTCGCTATTCCCTGTTCGATAACTAATCCCTGGATTTTTACCCCAGAATTAATACTGGTGAAAAAATTCTGGGATTTTTCTGTTTCTGTCGGCCCTTTTAATAATTCTTCTATAGCTACCCTAGCAATTGCCTGCGTTTTAGTAATTATCCTTTCAACCGGAAAAACTTTATCGCAGGAGATTGTAGCATCCATTCTGCTGTTATTGAAATAAACACTCACTTTTATGGTTTCTATTTTTAGTAAATAAACAACTATCAGAATTACGATGATCGCAATTTCTATAATTATAACCATCTTCTTCATATATTCTAATTATAACACATTTGAAACTAAAAAACCCCGTGGAACGGGGTTTTTTATTACAAGATTTTAATAGCCTTTTTGGCTACGATAGCAATCTCTGCAAAGAATCTCCTGGCCTTCCCTTGGTTCAAACGGAAGCTCTGTTATTTCGGCTCCGCATTTGGCGCATTTCCAGTTTCCCTGAACTCTTTTTCTTTCGAAATTACCTCTTCCGCTGCCTCCTCGTCTCTGGTCCATCCTTTCTCTGTGGCACGTTGCACAAAAGATTGGAAGGTCGCCAGACGGCGCAAATGGCAACTCAGTGATTTCTGCTCCACACTTGGAACATTTCCAATTTCCCTGAACTTTTGGCCTTGGAGAATCGTCTCTTTTTCTAAACATTACGATGTAATTTTACGAACAATTTATTCTAAAATAAACTTAATGAATATTTTAATTTAAATTGCGAATAGAAACTTTTTTAATTATTTGTTAACGACCTTTTCACCTAAGTATAAGCATAGCACAAATTAATTATATCAGTCAATTTAAATAAAACTTTCTTTTTTTCTCGCCAAATCTCTCGATTGCATAACGTAACATTGTTCTCGGCATAGTTTTATAATGTTTTTTTAAAAACTTTTCCTCGATTTCTTCGCCGCAGCGTTTGCCGATTTCTCTCAACATCCAGCCAACAGCTTTATGAATCAAATCGTGTTTGTCATTGATTAAAATTTCCGCAATTTTCAAGCTGTATTGTGGATTTTTGTTTTTCAGAAAATGAAAAGTGGAAATTGTGGCAATTCTACGCTCCCAAATACTTTTAGATCTAGCTAATTTATAAAGTATTTTTTTATCCTTGTCTTCCAGATACGCGCCGACGATTTTATACGCTGACAAATCAACCAAGTCCCAGTTATTAATGTATTTGGTGTGCTTCAAATAGAAGTTATAAATTTTTCTCCTTTCTTCTTCGTCAACCTTTTGGAATTTTGATACCAAAATCAATAAGACAATCAATCTTTGTTCATGAAATTTGCTTTTTATAACTTTGGATAAATCATTAATCGCTAAAGAACTAAATTCTTTGGCGATTTTTCTCGCTGTTGGATTATTTATACCCAAAAATACATCTCCTTCTCCGTATTCACCTTTCCCGGTTTTAAAAAACCAAAGAGAGCTTTTGGCTCTCTTCGGATCGGCATGTTTTTTAATTTCTCTTTCTATGTCGTTAATAGTCATATCTTAATTTTAGCAAATTTTTTATCTTTTTGCTTTCTTTCTCTCGTTTTCCGTTAAAAGCTGTTTCCGTAAGCGAATATTTTTGGGAGTTACTTCCATATATTCATCATCATTAATAATACTCAATCCCCTTTCAAGTGTTATTTCCCATGGCGGAATTAAACAAATTGCCTCGTCCGAACCAGAAGCGCGCATATTTGTTAATTGTTTTTCTTTGGTTGGGTTAACTTCCATATCATGACCAGTTGGCGTATTACCAATAATCATCCCCTCGTAAACATTTTCACCGTGTCCAATATATATTACTCCACGCTCTTGTAGATTCCACAAAGCGAATCCAGCCGCTTTCCCTGTAACCATTGATATCATTGAACCAATTTCTTTTCTGATAATATTTCCGGCATAAACATAAAAACCCAAAAAATGAACGCATAAAATTCCCGTTCCTTTTGTATCAATAACAAATTCACTGCGATATCCCAAAAGTCCGCGTGTAGGAATTTTAAACGTTAATCTAGTTTGCCCGCTTTTGGTTTTGATGTCTATTAGTTGACCCTTTCTTTTTGATAACTTTTCGATTACTATCCCGAAGAAATTTTCTGAAATATCAATTAACACTTCTTCAAACGGTTCTAATTTCTTGCCATTTTCTTCTCTAATAATTACCTGTGGCTTGGAAACTTGAAGTTCATAACCTTCACGTCTTAGGTTTTCAAGCAAAATTGCGACATGCAGTTCGCCACGTCCGAAAACTTTATAATAATGTGCGTGCGAAAAATCAATCTTTAACCCCATATTTACTTCTAATTCTTTTTTGAGTCGTTCTTTAATTTGTCGGCTGGTCACAAATTTTCCTTCTTTCCCAGCAAAGGGAGAATTGTTTACTAAAAAATTTAAAGAAATTGTCGGTTCGTCAATTTTAATTGCGGGAAGTAATTCTTGATTTATATTTTCAGTAATTGTTTCTCCTATTTCAATGTCTGTAAGCCCAGCAATCATCACAATATCTCCAGTCACCGCTTCATTTACTTCTTGCCGATTTAGTCCATTAAATGTAAAAAGTTTTATAACTTTAAATTTTCTTGGTTTTTTATTTAAACTTTTAATAATTATTTCTTGATTATATTTTATTTTTCCAGAATAGACCCTGGAAATTGCACAGCGCCCCAAAAAATTGTCATAAGCCAAATTAAATGGTTGAGCTGTCAATTGTTTTTCCTCCATTTCCGAGTTTGAAGCAGGATAAACATTTTTTAAAATTGTGTCCAATAGTGGATTTAAATTTTCTGATTTATCTTTTAAGTGTAATTTCGCAACCCCTCTTCTTGATGAGGCATAAACAGTTTTAAAATTTAATTGTTCATCGTTTGCACCTAGGTCTAAAAACAACTCATACACCATTTCGTGCACCTCTTCTGGTCTAGCTGCAAATTTATCAATCTTATTAATTACCACAATCGGTTTCAATCCTAATTCTAATGACTTTTTTAAAACAAATTTCGTTTGTGGCATTGGTCCTTCTTGAGCATCAACCAAAAGCAAAACACTATCAATTGACCTTAGAATACGCTCTACTTCCGAACTGAAATCGGCATGACCAGGAGTATCTACAATATTTATTTTTGTGCCATTATAAAAAACCGAGGTGTTTTTCGAATAAATCGTAATCCCTCTTTCCAGTTCCAACGCATTGGAATCCATGTTTACATTTTCATCGGCCATCCCCGTTTGATGCATTAAAGCATTGGTAAGAGTAGTTTTTCCGTGATCAACATGGGCAATAATGGCAATGTTTCTAATCTCCATAATTTTTCTTAAACAAAAGAATCACGCATCAAGCGTAATTCTTTTACGTTTTTAGCTCAATTTACTATACCACGCAAAAATTAATCTGGCAAATCAACTCCAATTATTCTGTCGTCTTGCCGTCAAATTCCGGCGAGTCAGCCTCTGCCTCTGCTATAGTTGCACGTATAACACCATCTTTATGATGCGCCGGGGAATAAACCGTATACAGTTTTAATGGCGCCGAACTGGAAGTATTAATGATATTATGTTCTGCACCCGCCGGGACAACAATAACATCTTCAGCAATTAAAATATATTCATTACCATCAATAATTGCCTTCCCCTCACCTTCTTCAAATCTAAAAAACTGATCATTATCATGATGAGTTTCCATGCCAATTTCTTCGCCTGGCTTTAAAGTCATCAGCACTAACTGATTATGCTTTCCCGTGTAAAGCACTTTACGGAAATTTTCATTATTTTTGACGTCATTACCAATATTTGTATGAAATCCTTTCATAAGTTTTTAATTTCCGGCTGGCTATCTTTATTGATTATGATTTTATATTGTTTATAGCCAACCTCTATTCCATTATCGCTTTTTTCTAATAAAACTTCAACACACAGCCCCTCCATTGTTTCCTGAGAAAAATACTGGTCAAAGATAAAATTGCCCAAAGAATAAAAAATCATTTTACCATTATACTCTTCGGAATTCTGCACTACGTGCGGATGGCTCCCTAAAATTAAATCCGCGCCAGCATCAATAAATTGTTTTGCTTTTTGCCTGGTTTCTTCTGCTGGAAATGTTTTGTATTCCGCACCCCAATGAGGCACAATAATCAAAAAATCAACTTGCGGTCTGATTTTTTCGATTTCATCTAAAATATTTTCAAATCCCCTGTTAATCAATCCATGATAACCAATAAATCCGATTTCGATTTCATTTTTCTCAATAATTGTTGATAAATTACCTTGCCCATTTTCGTAATCGCCGAAAAAATTTATTCCTGCGCTAGCCAAATTTTCTTTTGTCTGCGCATATCCGTCTTCTCCAAAATCTAGCATATGATTATTAGCCAAAGACAAAACATCAAACCTTGATTCTAACACTGGTAGAAACTGCGGGGAAATAGTAAAACGCATACGGTTGGTGTTGTTGGCTACGGACTTAAAATTGGTTATCGGGCCTTCTATGTTAGCAATCCTTAAATCCGCCGTTTTCAGAAAATCATCTATATTTAGAAACGGGAAATTAAAATCCCCTACTTTTTCCACTGCCAAATACACGCTTCTGTCCAGCATCATATCTCCGAATGCCAAAATGGATACTTTTTCAATTTGAAGAATATCAGCTTTTGGACCATCAACAATAAAACTAGCACTTGTCAGAATAACAAATGCCGCAGCCATTAAAATAATTATGCCAATTCTTTTAAACATTGCTCAATTTTTTTGCCAGTTTTTTAAGTTCTTCAGGATCTGCTTGTGGACCAAGAATAGTCGAAATATAACCAGGATATTTTTCAAAAAATTCTTTTTCCTTCACCCATGTTTCTATGAATTTTTCTCCCAATCCATGCAAAGGATAAAGCTTAATATGTGCATGATTTACACCCATGCCTTCCATAACCATTGCTACTCGTTGTACTCCAAGTCCTTTTTCTAAAATTTTAGCGACTTTTTTGGCGGCCAATAAAAATTTCTGGTAAATCTCATCCGGCATTTCAAAAGCATACGAATTATAATGCTCTTTAGTCAAAACCAAGGTCATTCCCTTTGTATTCGGATTTATGTCTAATATTGCCAAAAAATCGTCATCTTCCCAAATCTTAAATGACGGAATTTCTCCTTTTATAATCTTACAAAACAAACATTCTTCCATATTGCTAAAACTTTATTTTCTCTGCCAAGCTGCCGATAATCGGAAGCTCTTTTTTCTGCTTATTGACCACGTTGATAATGCCAATAATCGTGAAAGCCAGCCAGACAAGCGAAACAATGTTCAATAAATACCACCACCAAAACGGCAATATTCTGAAAACCAGCCAGGTAAGCGCTTCAAATATAAACAAAACCAATCCTTGCTTGGCGTGGAACTTCACAAAATCATCACTACCCTTAGTAAAATAAGGAATAAAGCAAAGCGGACCAATGTAGCTGATAATTGCCATTGGATCTACTCCTTTGCCCTTTTCTTCGTGATGTTCCTGATGCTCTTGATTTTTATTTTCTTCCATATAATTTATTACTTAATGATTATTTTTTATCCAATTTTTGACCTTTTCCCTCCTTGATTTTATTATAGCAAATTGCTATGATTTAATAAACCTTTGCGGAATCGTCTAATGGTAGGACACGGCTCTCTGAAAGCCGGTATCTTGGTTCGAATCCAAGTTCCGCAGTAATCTATGGAACAAATTAAAACTTCTTTTAAAAGGGTTTTGGATTTTCTCACAGACCAAACACCAGAAGAAAAACTTCCAAAAGCAGACGCCATTTTTGTATTCGGGCATACGGATCCAAGAATTGCCAACCACGCAGCGCATCTTTATAAACTGAAAAAGGCAAAGATGATTATCTTAACCGGCAAGGGACGTAAGAATATTCCCAATTTCGAAAGTGAAGCAAGTTATTATGCTTCTTTAATGGAAAGCGACGGTATACCAAGAAGCTCATTGATTTTGGAAGACCTTTCAATGAACTCGCTTGAAAACGTTTTATTCGGCATAAAAACTTGCCACGATAATAATTTTTTTCCCAATTCGCTTATTATCGTTGCCGTGCCGCCTCTCCTTAGACGCTCTCGCGCAACATTCGAGAAGCAATTTCCAAATATTAAAATTTACAGCAGCAGCCCCGATATTCCCCTGGAAGAATATTTGCAGCATGCGAAGAGAATTTTAGAAGAATTTGACAGGTTTGATGAATATTCAAAAAAAGGCGACATCGCAAGCGTCAAAGTTCCTCAAGGTGTTCAAGATGCAATTCAAAGTATAAAATTAATTATTTAATCAGACTAGGGCGTATTAAATCCTAGTCCGGCAGTTCGAGTCAGCGCGACGGTAAAACAAACCAAGACACATATTTTTATAATTAATAGTATAAATTAAAATGTATCCAAAATATTTTTTTGAGAATTATTGGGCCTCAAAACAAAAAAATCAACTTTTCGTATGTATGCCGTTTCATAATAATCTTGATGAAAAATTTTTACAGATTGATAAGGTTGCCCGCAAATTAGGTTTTGATTGTGCAAAAAGATTAAAAGAAGGATTAATTGCCAACGACTTACTTCAGGAAATCTTAGATGGAATTGGAAATTCACGTACTTTATTGTTTGATTTATCAGATGACCCCAAATCCGGTCACGCTAATGATAATGTAATCTATGAACTTGGAGTCGCAACTGCCATTCGCGAGCCAGAAGACATACTATTAATTAGAGAAAAATCAGAGAACGAAATACCGTTTAACATAAATCACTTACGATGTAATATGTATAGTGGAAATTTAGATGATGATTGGTTAGAAAAAATACTAAAAATAATCACAGAAAATCAAGATTGGAGCAAAAGTAAACGCATAGAGACTACCGCTAAAACAATAGATAGTTTTGGATACAAGCTCATGATAAGATTATATGGCGAAAAACCAATAGACAGAGATCACTTTAACGATGAAATAATAGGAAAAGATCCAGAAGTAAAATTGGCCATTCTAAGATTGATGGATTTAGGAATTCTTCGTTTTGAAACCGCCCGAGATAGAACGAAAAAAGAATACGCCTATCACTGGACTTCTTTCGGTAAAGAGGTAATGAAACATCTCGGGATTAAAAAAGAAAAAATTTCATAATTAACCACTTAATCTATGAACAGAAAATTTGGGGATCCAACTTTTGAAAATTTTGCCAGGCAAGAAGGAGGCTTTGAAAATGAAAAAGTCAGGGATTTGGAATTATTTTTAAAAGAAACCTCGGAAACATTAAAAAAAGAAGGCGTTCCTGTGAATGCCGACTGCAGAATTGACGAAAATAGCTTCAAAAAGATATATTCCAGCGAGGAAATCAAAAGAGACGCCGATAAAATAAAAGCATACAAAACCACTTGGGGCGACGAGAAAAACAGGAAAGAATTTGACGGAGAAAAACTGGAAATGCTCAAAACCGCAATTTTCCATAAATTTATGAACAAGGATTTTATTGTCATCCGCTCTTCTGAAACTGACGACACATGCCATGGAATCGATAATGTAATTCTGGACAGAAAAACCGGTGAAATTGTTTCGGCTTTTGATGAAGTCAGCGAGATAAAAGGAGAACGCTATGAAGAAAAATCAGGGAAGATTATGGGAAAAAATAGCAGAGGTGCTTTTCTTAAATACGGCTTAGCATTGGATGCTGACAAAAAAATAATCTTCCAAAAATTAAATAACATTCCCCTTTTTTACCTTGCTTTGCCGAAAAGATACCTTGAGAACGGGATAAAAAAATTCCAAAAAGAAAAATTCTCAGATTATGAAAAGAAATTATTCGATTATTTCGTTTTAAGCATCAAAACCCAAATTAAAGAAATGGAATTAAAAAGCACTATCCCGCATGAAATCCAGGAAAAAGCAAAAAGATTTAACGATTCCATAAAAACCTACTTAAAATAAAAATAATTGACCATGAAATTTGGATACATGTCTGGTTTTCGAGCGGATTTAATCTCGGAAATTGAATTTACAAAAAAACATTTTGATTTTACAGAGATTACGATACAACCAGAATTATTAAAAACCTTTGATAATATTTTAAATGACCTAAAAAAGGCAATAAGCAGCTTTGAAGTCATTGGCCATATACATTGGGAAATAACTGATTTTGATAGTATTATTAAAAATATTGAGCTATTAAAAAAATTAGGCGCAAAAAAAATCACAATCCACCCTTTTGAGAATCTGACTATCGAAGAAAACGCTAAAATCCTTAATGAGATAAATGTTTTTTCGCAAAATAACGGAATAGAATTATTGATTGAAAATATTACAAACCAGCCATATAATTCTCCGGATACAATATCAAAATTATTGGAAAAAATTCCTGGTGTTAATATCACTCTTGATATCGGACACGCAAATAAAACCTCTGAATTAGATAAATTTATTGATATTTTAAAAACAAAAATAAGACATATCCATCTTCATGATAATATAGGAAGTTCCGACCACTTATTTTATAAAAATAAAGATAAGCTCAAAAAAATTCTTTCCAAAATAAAATCATTTGGATATACTGATACAATATTATTGGAAACATTTTCAATAATGCAGGATAACGAAAATAAATCCCAGGAATTTCCTGAGATAAAAAAATTACATATTGAACAATTAGAAAAAATAAATGGAAAACGAAACACGTAAAACAAAAAAAAGATATGGCGAGATTACTGCCAGTATCTTTACGCTTAACGGACTGGTTCTTTTTTTTGGAAACCGGACTTGGTTTCCTGATTTTTATAATCCGAAATTCATGGCCATGGCGGCTTTTGCATCTGCTTTTCTTATTATTCTGCCACGCCTAATTTATAAAGTAAAAGACGACCCCAAAAAACAGCAATCATTAAATCTCCTTGAAGTAAGTTTAATCATCGGCTTGGGACTAAGCGGTCTTGGCGGGCTGGGCCTTTTCCGGCTTTCTGAGGCTGGCTTTGAATATGATAAACTCATCCATTTTCTTGTTCCTTTTATTTTCACAATTGTTATCTGTTATTTTGGTTCGCAGTGGTATGGATGGAGTTTTAAAAAATCAGTCATTTTAGGAGCATCTCTAGTTTTTATAGGAGGAATTATCTGGGAAATATTCGAATTTCTTGCGGATACTCTTCTTGGAACACAGATGCGCGGTTATTATGGGGAGTTTATCGTTAAAGACACTACTCTAGACATGATATTTAATATGCTTGGCATTATCAGCGGCGTGCTTGTTTCAACAAAACTCGGCAGATTCATCTATAATTATTTTGAGCGCTCAAAATAAATTTGTATAAACATAAAAAATACCCCCGCAACGCGGGGGTATTTTTTAGAATTTTGGCACACCACAATTTTGTAAATCTTTTAATGTTAATAATTGACTTACCTTTGCCTGTTCATCTATAATCGCACAAGGCAAAAAGGGCAAAACCATAATAGACGGCCTTGATCCTTCTAAAAACTGATCCGTGGTAAGTCCATCTCTATGTTCAAAGTGGGATAAATCTCCATCATCATCATGTTCAAGTCCACAATATTCTGCAATTTTTCCCAATCTATCAAAATCAATATCATATTCTTTCCACCTATCAACCACATCTACTGCAAAACCGAAATTATGAATACTTCTACCTCCCGGAGCTTCAGTAATAATATGTCCGTCTATGGTTCTCCCTTGCTCGTATATCTGGTTTTGTTCTTCCACGCTACGAAATCCGGATGTAATACGTAAAGTATATCCATAAAGAGAGGCAATAGGAATAAAACATTTATTAACTTGATTTAAAAAATTAGCATTAATTTCTATAGGCATCGGGACTGGATCCTTGGTTTTTATTGAAACACTATTGCTATGTACAATAAAAAAGAACCCACCAACTATGCAGGTCACGAAAAAACATATTAAAATAATATAGAAAAGTTTACGTATATGCATTATTTAATCCTTTAAATATTTTCTCACTGCGATGAAACTGCTGAATGTGCCCAGGACAAGTCCTACGCCCAAAAGAAGGAAAAACAAAGAAAGTAGATTTGCTTTAAAATACGAGAATAGGTCACCGATAGGCAGAAAGCCGGAAATTTTTGACGAGGCAAAATAAAATGTCGGATAAAGAAGAATTAGGGTTATAATCGTAGAAATTATTCCATACATTAGACCTTCAATAATAAACGGCCCCCTAATAAACCAGTTGCTCGCTCCAACTAAACGCATAACATTAATTTCCTCCCTTGAGCTATAAATCGCTAAACGGATAGCATTAAAAGTCACCAAAAACACGATTACTGCTAATAACAAACTTACCATCAAACCAATGGTTTTTATATCAGTAATAATCTTACTTAGCTTTTCTATTACCCCCTTATTCTGCATATAATTTACTTTGTCAATAATATCTTTATAATGTACGCTTTCCAAAAATTGGTTGATGCTCGCATATTGACTGGTTTCTTTAGCCTTGATATTTAAACTTGCTTCCAAGGGATTGGTTTCCAACTCATCCAGGCTTTGCAACAGAACGGGATTGTCTTTGTGTTTTTCCCTGAAATTTAATAATGCCTGGTTTTGTGAAGTATAATCTATGCTTTCCACTTCGGCTAATTTTTCCAGCTGTGTTTTTGCCGCCAAAACATCCTCTTCCGGAGTTTGCAATTTGAAATAAACACTGATATCAATTTTATTTTCCAAATTTTCCAAAACCGCATTGGCTACAACATTAACCATCAATAAAACCGTGATTACCAAAAGCGTTAAAATCATAATACTGATTGTTGCCGTAGAAAGCCAGCCATTACGCCAAAAATTTTTCAATCCCCATTTAACTATTCTTTTAAATGCTTCCATCATAAAATAATTTATTTTAATTAAACGATGTATCTTCCATTTTCCTCGTCACGAACTAAACTACCGCGGTCAAAACTTATTACTCTCTTGCTTAAAGCATTAATTATTTCCCTGTCATGAGTAGCTAGAATCACAGTTGTGCCCAATTCATTAATTCTACACAATAATCTTATTATATCCCATGTATGTAAAGGGTCAAGATTTCCAGTCGGCTCATCAGCCATTAAAATATCCGGTTTATGCACCAATGCCCTGCCAATTGCTACTCTTTGTTTTTCTCCGCCAGAAAGCTGGGCTGGAAAATTATTGGCTTTACTATTTAATTCGACAAGATTTAAAATTTGAGGGACATCAATTGCGATTTCTTCTTCGGTTTTACCTGCTGCTTCCATTGCAAAAGCAATATTTTCATAAGCATTTTTATTAGGCAGTAATTTAAAATCCTGAAATATTGAACCAATTTTTCTCCTGTAAAGTGGGATGTCGTGCTTTTTTAATTCACCTACATTTCTACTATCAACAATAACTTCTCCCTCGCTCGGTTCTTCCTCTTTCAATAAAAGTTTTAAAAGCGTTGTCTTGCCAGCTCCCGAACGTCCAACAATACAAACAAACTCTTTTGGTTTGATACTGAAAGTCACTTTATCCAATGCTGCGCAATCATCGTAAAATTTTGAAACATTTTTGAATTCTATCATCGTTTTAGATTAATTTTAACTCGGCCTCTATAAATTCATCTAGATTACCATCTAATATCGCATCTGGGTCAGAACTTTCAATATCCGTCCTATGATCTTTAACCATTTTATAGGGATGAAGCACATAAGAACGAATCTGGCTTCCCCATTCAGCTGATGGTATTATTCCGCGCAAGTCCTTTTTTTCTTTTGCCAACTGACTAATCCTAGCTTGGTAAATTTTCGCGTAAAGAATCCCCATTGCTTTTTCTCTGTTCTGTGCTTGACTTCTTTCACTTTGGCAAGAAACAACGAGCTTGGTCGGCAAATACGTAAGTCGTACTGCGGTAGAACGCATATTTACATTCTGACCCCCTGGTCCAGAAGCGCGAAATGTATCCATTTTTAATTCATCTGGTTTTATTTCAATTTCTTTCTGTATGTCCTCACCCACTTCCGGCAAAATTTCAACTAAGGCAAACGATGTTTGGCGCAAATTATTCGCATTAAACGGAGACAATCTTACTAGTCGATGCACGCCGTTTTCTCCTTTTAAATATCCAAAAGCATATTGGCCGCTGATTTCCAAAACCGCGCTTTTAATCCCTGTTTCTTGGCCGTAGCTTATGTCTATTAATTTGCTTTTAAAATTATGGCTTTCAGAGTATTTAATATACATCCTTAAAAGCATATTTGCCCAATCCTGCGCCTCGGTTCCGCCAGCACCAGAATAAATTGAAATTACTGCATGTTTTTTATCGTACGGTCCGGAAAAAAGCGCTTTGATTTCTTCTTTTTTAAAACGTTCTTCCCACGCTGATAATTCTGATGTGTCTTTTATTTTTGCTAAATCTTTTTCTAATTTTTCCCAAGTATCAATTTCTTCTTTTAATTCTGCTAATTCCTTGCTTATTCCTGCTGCTTTTTTGTTATCTGCCCAAAAATCTTTTTCTTGGATTAAAATTTCCAATTCAATTATTTTGTTTTTCTTATTAACTAAATCAAAGACAGTCCGCCATTTGGCGGGTTTTAATTTTCAAATCTTCGATTTTTTCAGAAATCTCCATGTTTATAATTATAACATTAAAAAATAAAATACAAAAAATTTTTAAAGCCGAGGGCGAGATTCGAACTCACGACCCACGCTTTACGAAAGCGTTGCTCTACCACTGAGCTACCTCGGCAAAGCGAGTGAGCGGAATCGAACCGCCGTCACTTGCTTGGGAAGCAAGCGTAATGGCCACTATACGACACTCGCAAACCATTCTCATTTTAGCAGATTTTATTGAATTTTAAAAGGTGAGCCAGAGGGTTGGTTCCCTCTGGCTTAAACATGGCTAGGCTTTGGTTTCCTGATTTTTCAGGACCTTCGCCGGTCCGCCCCCTGACCTGCGAAAAGGCAATTCCCGAAAATTGAGCTGTGGCCGCCATCCCCTTAGCCAATTCGAGATGTCCTTGCCTTTTTCCCACAGAACACGTTTCAACCGGTCGTCGCCATGATTTTTTTTAATCATTTAACCTCCTTTAAGGCAGCGCTACGGGGAATCGAACCCCGATTGACAGATTGAAAATCTGCTGTCCTTACCATTAGACGATAGCGCCAGATATAATTAACATACCAAAAATATTGAAAAATGGCAAGAAAAAAGCTAGAATAGTAATATGATAATCCTTGGCATAGAAACATCTTGCGATGATACCGGCATATCGGTTGTAAAGGCCATCCCGACTAAGGTCGGGGTTAAATTTGATATTTTGTCCAATATTATTTCTTCGCAAATTAAAATCCACATTCCCTTTGGCGGAGTGGTACCAAATTTGGCTGCACGAGAACATCTAAAAAATATCGAACCCTGTTTAAAAGCCGCGCTTAAAGAAGCAAATGCTACATTGAAAGAAACCCGCCTGCCGACGAGGCAGGTCGATCTTGTCGCTGTAACAATCGGCCCTGGCTTAATCCCTTCTCTTTTAATCGGAGTTAATTTCGCTAAAGCCCTGGCATATAAATACAAAATCCCGATTATCGGAGTAAATCACATTGAAGGGCATATTATTGCGGCAATTTCCGAAGCTTTGTTCCCTGCCATTGCCTTGACTGTTTCTGGCGGGCATACACAATTGGTTTTAGTTAAAGGCATTGGTAAATACAAAATTATCGGGGAAACACTTGATGATGCTGCTGGAGAATGTTTTGATAAAGTGGCTAAACTTTTAAATCTTGGTTATCCTGGTGGACCAATAATTTCTAAAGAGGCCGCGAAAGCCGGAATCTCCAAGCTTCAATTACCCCGCCCCATGATTCAACACAAAAATTATAATTTCAGTTTCAGCGGATTAAAAACCGCCGTTTTGTACCTAACACAAAAATTAGAAATAAAAAATGTGGGACGTGCGACGTCCCACATGATTCCAACGTCCCACATGATTCCAGAAATTTGCTATGAGACACAACAAGCAATTATTGATGTGTTGGTTGATAAAACCCTACGCGCAGCGAAAGAATATAAAGCAAAAACAATAATTTTATCTGGCGGAGTGGCGGCAAATAAAGAGCTGCGTAAGCAAATGGCAGAAACTATTAAAACCCGAATCTCAAATGCCAAATTTTTGATTCCTGATTTCAAACTCTGTACTGATAATGGCGCAATGATTGCAATGGCAGGATATTATAATAAAAATAAAGCGACAAAAAAATACGACAAAATTAAAGCTGATGCGAATTTAAGAATAAGTTAAAAAATGATATAATATAATCATGGAAATACCAAAAACATACGAGCCAAAACAGGTTGAAGAAAAAATTTATAACCTTTGGGAAAAAGGTGGTTTTTTTGCGCCTAGAGGCAAGGGCAAACCATTCGTCATTACCATTCCTCCACCGAATATTACCGGCTCATTGCATATGGGCCACGCGCTGAATAATACAATCCAAGATGTAATGATTAGATATTATAGAATGAAGCAAGTTCCGTCTCTTTGGGTTCCAGGAACAGACCATGCTGGCATTGCCACGCAAAATAAAGTTGAAAAAGAATTGAAAAAACAAGGTCTTTCCCGTCATGCCCTTGGCAAGGAAAAATTTATTGAATGCGTATGGCAATGGAAAGAAAAATACGGTAATGAAATTTTAAACCAACTAAGAAAATTGGGTTGTTCGTGTGATTGGTCGCGTTTGCGCTTTACTCTGGACAAAGAATATTCCAAAGCAGTTGAAACTGCATTTCTACATTATTATAAAAAAGGATGGATTTACCAAGGCCCAAGAATTGTGAACTGGTGCCCGCGCTGTACTACTGCGATTTCTGATATTGAAATAAAACACATACCGCATAAAACAAAATTGTGGTATATAAAATATCCATTAAAAGAAAAAAAAGATTTCATCGTGGTCGCGACAACTAGGCCAGAAACCATGCTTGGCGATACTGCTGTTGCTGTTAATCCCAAAGATGCGAGATATAAAAATTTGGTGGGGAAAAAAGTTATTTTACCCCTAATAGAACGCGAAATACCGATTATTGCCGATCGCCTGATTGACATTAAATTCGGAACCGGAGCAGTAAAGGTCACTCCAGCTCATGATACAACTGACAATAAAATCGGCAAGACCAATAAGCTTGAGACTATAAGCATTATTGGCGAAGACGGAAAAATAACAAAACACGGCGGCGAATACGCGGGTCTGAAAATATTAGAAGCAAGAAATAAAATAATTGAAGATTTAAGAACACAAAACCTGCTGGAAAAAGAAGAAGATTATGAACATTCTTTGGCTATTTGCGATAGGTGCGAAAACCCGATTGAACCGCTGATTTCAAAACAATGGTTTCTAAAAATGAATAAACTGACTAAGCCCGCTATTGATGCCGTGAAAAAAGGAAAAATTGAATTTACTCCCGCGCGCTATAAAAAGATTTATCTTAACTGGCTGGATAAAGCCGAAGATTGGTGTATTTCCCGACAATTATGGTGGGGGCATAAAATTCCTTTGACAGGAGAAAATGATGTTCTTGATACCTGGTTCTCATCCGCTCTCTGGCCGTTCGCAATTCTCGGCTGGCCCCTCGACTACGCTCAGGGCAGGCCTCGTAAAAATAGTGATTTAGAAAAGTTTTATCCCACTAGTTTATTAATTACTGCTCAAGATATTATCTACTTATGGGTCGCAAGAATGATTTTTTCAAGTTTAGAATTTTTAAAAACAATTCCATTTAAAAATGTTTATATCAATGCAACGGTTTTAAATATCGAGGGCAAAAGAATGAGCAAGTCATTAGGCACAGGACTCGATCCGAACGAACTGATTGAAAAATATGGAGCTGATGCAACGCGTTTCGGTTTGCTTTATCAGACCGGCCGTGAACAGCAGGCAATAAAATTTTCCGAAGACACAATCAAGGCAAGTAGAAATTTCTGCAACAAAATCTGGAACATAAACAGATTTATACATTTGAAACCCTCCGCCTCCGCTGAAGCTCCGGCGGATTTAACTCCAGATGACAAGCGGATTCTTAAACGACTAGATGAAACCATTAAATCAATCACCAAAAAAATCGAAAATTACGAACTAGGAGAAGCAGCGCGCGAACTATACGAATTCGTCTGGCACGAATATGCTGACAAATATATCGAAACCAGCAAGAAACAGGAAAAAAATGTTAATGTTTATGTATTTAGAACAATTCTAAGATTACTCCACCCATTTATACCTTTTATCACTGAAAGTATCTGGCAAATGAATTATAAAGAAAAAAGCCCACTTATTATATCGGAATGGCCAACATCTAAAAAACAAAAATGAAACTTTTACTTTGTATAATTTTAGCTCCTCTTCCCAGTATTATCTGGCTAGTATTCTATTTGCGCAAAGATAAGCATCCGGAGCCAAATAAAATGGTGGTCAAAATTTTCTTTTTCGGAGCAATAATGATTACTTTAGCCGCACTGCTCGAACAAGGGCTTTTTGAGGGATTAAAAGCAATTTCTCTGTCCGAAAAAATATTGCTTTTGGTTATTGGTTTTGCCTTAATCGAGGAATTATTGAAATATCTGGTTATAAAATTCGGCGTTTTGAAAAATCCCAATTTTGACGAACCCATTGATTCGATGATATACTTAATAATAGCGGCACTGGGATTCGCGGCTGCGGAGAATATTTATCTTCTAAGCCAGATTTCTCCGCTGAAAATCCCGATTGGCGAAACAATAGAATTCATTACCACAAGATTTTTGGGAGCAACTTTTCTACATGCATTGGCTTCAGCAGTTATGGGATACTTTCTCGCCGCTTCGCTATGCACAAAATCGCGGTTCAGAAAAACTCTGATTTTTGGAGGATTGGTTGCGGCTACTATCTTGCATTCGGTTTTCAATTATATTATAATATTTAATATAGACGGACACATTGAAACCTACCAAAGAAATATCTTAATATTTGTACTTCTTTTCGGTGCAGCTGTAATAGTGTCTCTGATGTTCAAAAAAATAAATAAATTTAGGTCAGTTTGTAAATTATAATAATTAATTCTATTCACCCCGTTAAATAGGTCCCGCTTCGCTGGATTTAACAGGGGTAAATTATATGGCAAAATCATTTTTTGAAAAATTAACCGGCGCTTCTATCGAAAACGAAGAAGAAAAAGAGGAAACAATAAAAGAAACAATAACTTCATCAGAAGATGACGTTCCTCCAAAACTAATAAAAAAACCGAGAAAATCAATAAAGAAAATTGAAACCTCGGAAACAGAAGAAAAAAGCTGGTTTCAGGAGGCTGATGAAAGCGAAGAAGGACAATTGACTATTGATGTTTTCCAAACTCCTTCTGATATTATAATCAAATCAACGGTTGCCGGAGTTAAACCAGAAGATATTGATATCAGTTTTACCAATGATATGATTACCGTTAGAGGCAGAAGAAGAAAAGAAGAAGAAATAAACACAGAAGATTATTATTACCAAGAACTTTACTGGGGAGCATTCTCCCGTTCAGTTATTCTGCCAGTAGAAGTTGATGTAGATAAGGCCAAAGCTGATATCAAAAACGGAATTCTCACAGTCAAACTCCCGAAATCGGAAAAAATAAAGACCAAAAAAATAAAAGTCAACGTATCATAGAATAAACCTTTAAGGTTTCTTGGGCAGTTTTTTGCCAATTATATTTTTTAATTTGCTCAAATCCTTTTTGGATTAAATCTTTTCGCAAGTCCTCATCTAAGAGGGCTTTTTTGATTTTGCCCGCTATATCATCAACATCTAATGGATTAAAATACAAAACTGCGTTGCCCAAAATTTCTGGCAGGCAGGCGGCATTAGACGAAACAACTGGCACTCCCCTTTTCATCGCTTCCAAAGGCGGTAAGCCGAATCCCTCGCATAATGAGGGGAAGACAAGCAAGGAAGCGTTTTTGTATAAATTATCCAATTCTTCTTCGTTGACGAATTTAATAATTAAAACCAATTCGCAATCAATTCTCTCAGCTTTTATTTTTTCAAAAGCCGATTTTAATCTCCCCAGATTTTTGTGGGAATTTAGTTCAATAAGTAAGTGCAACACTTCTGGTAAAATAGAGGTGTATGCAATACAAACAATTATCAATAGAAG